>CAZYFL010000048.1:0-10908 GCA_964646805.1 uncultured Elusimicrobiaceae bacterium
GACGGCGCCAAGGAACAGCAGTATCGCGGCTACGCTCGCCGCCGCTACCGGGATGCCGCCGGTAGCGGCGAGTTCCAGTATTCCGGATATCTGGAAAGTTCCGGTGGAGTAGAAAAGGCCGAACAGGCCCACAAGGAAGCCCAAGTCGCCGAGCTTAGTGGTTATGAACGCTTTCTTGCCTGCGTAGGCGGCCGACGACTTTTCAAACCAGAAACCGATGAGGAGATAGGAGCAGACGCCCACCAGTTCCCAGCACATGAAGAATACCAGCATATTGTCGGAGACGGTGAGCCCCAGCATGGAGGCGGTGAAAAGAGAAAGGTAGGCGTAGTAGCGCTTAAAGCGGGGGTCGCCGCGCATGTAGCCCGTGGAATATATCTGTACCAGGAGGCTGACGGCGGTTACCACGAGGAGCATTGCCAGTGTCAGGCCGTCCACATATACGCCCAACGTCGCCTGTGTGGAGCCGAAGCTGAACCAGGGGATTGAAACTTCGTAGGGAAGAGCGATCTTTCCCTGAATGGCTTTTACAAAAAGGAGCAGGGCCTGCATGAAGCCCCAGGCCGCCACGGCTATGCCGGCGGAGGCGCCCCTCCACGGAAGCCATCTGCCGAAAGCGAGTATTATCCCGGCGACGGCAAAACTTAACAGAGGCAGTATAAAAACATATTCCAGCATTCAGGCTATCCTTTCAGGATATTGTAGTCCTCAACGTATACGCTCTTAAGATTTTTATAAATAGCCATCACGAGGGCCAAACCGACCACCACTTCAGCGGCGGCCAGCGTAATAACAAAGATAACGGCAAGCTGGCCCAGGTGCCGGTCGGGATACAGGAAATGGTTGAAAGCGGCGAAATTGATGTTGGCGGCGTTGAGCATGAGCTCTATGGACATGAGTATGCCGATGATGTTGCGGCGTGTGAGCACGCCGAAAAGTCCGATAGTAAAAAGGACTCCGGACAGAGCCAGGTAATGGGAAAGTGTCATTGCGCCTTTCTCCTTCCGAACAGCACTGCTCCCGTCATGGAAGCGAGGAGCACTAGCGAGATCAGCTCAAAAGGGACGGCGTAATGGTCCAGCATCAGGGCGGCAATGGCCTTTACCGTAGGGGCCGGGACGGCGGTTGCGGTTATGCCGGGGTGGAGCGAAGCGACACAATTCAATGGTCGGAAATACGCGGTTATCTGCAGGAAAGACCAGCTGAACGCTCCGCAGATCAGCAGCGAAGGCAGCCACTGGCCGTTTATCTGGCGGGTGACCAAATCCGAAGCGCTTCCCGCCAGCAGCACCACGAAAAGTATCAGCACTGCAATGCCGCCGACATAGACAAGGATTTGCGCGGCAAAAACAAAATCCGAGCCGAGGGAGGCGAAGATCCCTGCCACCCCGGCAAGGCAGAGGCCGAGGCACAGGGCGCTGTGCATTACGCCTGGCAATAAAACTACGCCGAGCGCTGAAAACGCTATAACCGTCGCCAGCATGTAAAACACAATATATTCGGTCATTTTCGTAGTGTCCTCTTTACAATTGAGACGCACAGTGGAATTTGGGGACGCTACACGATAACTTGATTGTTTTTTTGATTCGCTGTAATACCAGGGACTTATAAACTATTTCAGGTTATCGTGTAGCGTCCCCTGATATCCGGCGGCGGTTTTCTCCAGCGTTTAATTCCTTGTACGAAAAGCGTCTACCTTTCGTTAGAGAGAAGATTTACTAAGGCGGTAAAGTGTTTCGGGGGCGATGTCAAGATTGCCGGGCCAACAGATCGTGCCCAGGTCTTTATTAACATATGCCTGTTTGACATAACCGAGATCCGCAAATCGCGAGAAAACGCCGCCGCGACCGGCATAAGCGCGTAAATCAACGACACCTGTTTCGCCGTTTTCGAAAACAATCTCAAACTTATAATCCGCAATATATTTCGCTTCGGTAATGTCCAGCATATTCAATCTCACTCCAACGGCTTAATCTCTGCCAAAGGCTGATTATCTTTTGCGCGTTCCCAATCTGCCATTAACTCACCGCGGTGCAGGGAACTCCATTCGACGACCAACCCCATAACCCTCGGCGGCAGGCTGCCGTCCAAAACCATAGAATCCTTTATCGTTACAGACACCTTGTGCTCGCCATAACGCGCATGAAAATGCGGCGGATTGTGGTCATCATAATACATCGCAATCACTATACCAAAAAATCTGGAAATTTCAGGCATTTTACTCCCCTATCTTCAGTCCAGACACATTAGTCACACCCTTAACTCCACTGTGCGAAGTCACCGTTTTTGCCCTCGTCACCCCGGCAAAAACCGGGGTCCAGACAGTAAAACTGGTTTCAAAAACCGTTTGGCGCCCTGGATACCGGCTTTCGCCGGTATGACAGCTCTGTTTTGGCCAACTTCGCACAGTAGAGTTAAAGAAAGTATAGCAAAACTTTTACAAAAATTCCCCATAGGAACCTGGGGGCGCTGTTCCTTTGCTATGATGAATTTTTTTCGAGTTCACTAATCCGTTCATATCCACCCAGGCAATTATCATTTTCTTATGGGCACGTCCTGGATGTGTATCTGGTCAGCGACAGCAGCGAACTGCCCTTGCGCGGAACTGCGTGCCGTTCCCCAGAGTGTGTCTCCGCGTTTCCAGCGGCGCGTCATTTCTTCTCTTGTGCTGAACACCGCCTCATAGTCCAGGGAATGCCAGAGGGCCTTTGGCTTTGTGGGGCAGGATTCTTCGCAGAACCCGCAGAAATTGCATCTTCCGTAATCAAGGGTATACCATTCTATTTTAGGCACGCGCTTGCCTTCGGGATTTACGGCATTGGCGAGGGCTATGCATTTTGAGGGGCAGGCCCGTACGCACATTCCGCAGGCTATGCAGGCCTCGGCGTCATAAGCCAGCATCCCTCTGAACCTGGGATACGGAACCATTTTTTCCGTGGGATACTGCACCGTGATCGCCGGCAGGAACAGGACTTTGAGAGTAACCCAAAGTCCTTTGAGCGTGTTCCAAAACGCCTCCGCTACGAATACCAGATAATCTTTCATGATATAAGCCAGATCAAAACGCCTGCGGCCGCTATGTTAAGCAGGCTGACGGGGAGAAGGAATTTCCAATTAAAATCCATAAGCCGGTCCACCCTGAAGCGCGGGAAGGTCCACCTGAACCAGAGGAAACAAAACATGAGAACCAGCGTTTTTGCGAGGAACCACGCCCAACTGGGCAGGAAAGCGAGGAAAGGCAGAGGCGGTTCTCCGCCGCCAAAGAAGAAGGCGGCCATCAGCAGACAGGAAAGCAGGACGTAGGCGAACTCGCTCAAAAAGAAAAGGGCGAATTTCATGCCGGAGTATTCCGTGTTGAAGCCGGCCACCAGTTCTGATTCCGCCTCAGGTATGTCAAAGGGAATACGGTTAGTTTCAGCTACAGAGGCGATGAGGAAGACTATGAAAGCCACCTGGCCCACGACGGGATAAAAAATGAACCACCTGGGAAGGAAGCCGCCCCAGTATCCGGCCTGGAAGCCGGCTATAGAGGAGATATTAAGCGTACCCGCCAGCATTATCACCGGAATGACCGCAAAAGTGCGCGGCAGTTCGTAGGAAACCAGCTGCGCGGCAGAGCGCAACCCGCCCAGCAGCGAGAATTTATTGCCGCTGGACCAGCCGGCCATTATTATACCCATCACGGACACGCCGCCCACGGCAAAAACATAAACCGTGCCGATATCTATATTCGCATAGACGAGTTCGCGGCCGAAAGGAACCGGGGCGAATGTCAGTATGGCGGGGATTATGACCACTACCGGAGCCAGCAGGTGGACGAGCTTATCCGCGCTTTCGGGGACTATGTCTTCTTTAAGAAAAAGCTTGATGCCGTCCGCTACTGTCTGCAGGGCGCCATGCCACCAGCCCACGTACATCGGGCCCATTCTGGACTGGATATGCGCCGAGATCTTCCTCTCCCACCAGACGGCGAACAGCGCGTTAACCAGGGGAACGGCAAGCAGTATGGCGCCTTTCAGGAAGGTCCAAATCGTCAGCGCCCAGAAGGCGCTTACCCCGCGCGAAAGCGCGTAATATTCCGCCCTGGAATAAAGAGGGGCAAGCCGAGGGGCCGCTTCGCCAAGGAACCAGGCTGCCGCCGCGCCGCCGGTGAGGAGGCCAAATAATACAGCCGCCCCGCGCCTGTAAGTCGGCAGGCTCCACGGGTTTTTCCACATCTGGCTGGGCCAGTAACGGGTTTCCGGCATGAGCAGCCTGCCGTTAGCGTAATTAAAAACCGGCTCGGGAATTTTGGGCTGTATTGTCTCTTCCATAATCCTTACCGATCCACTTCCCCGAGGACTATGTCCAGCGAACCCAGGATGGCTACTACGTCGGCAATCTTGCAGCCTGCGAGGATCTCCTGCAGTATGGCCACGTTTATAAAGGAAGGGCCGCGCACATGCATGCGGTAAGGGTTCATGCTTCCATCGGAAACGGCGAAGAAGCCGAGGTCGCCGCGCGAAGCTTCCACATGCGCGTAGGCCTGGCCGGCCGGCGGCTTGAATATTTTTGGAACGCCTTTGGCCATTATTTCCCCGGGCGTCAGTTCCTGGCCGGAGAGCGCGTCAAGGCATTGCAGGGCTATTTCGGCGGACTGGCCCATCTCCAGCATCCTGCAGTAATAGCGGTCCCAGCATGAACCGGTCTTGCCTATGGGCGCTTTGAAATCCAGTTTGTCGTATACGCAGTACGGCTCGGCCTTGCGCACGTCGTAGTTAACCCCGCTGGCCCGGAGGGTCGGCCCTGAAAGGCCCCAGGAGACGGCCCGGTCGGCGCTGATTATCCCCACGCCTTCGGTTCTGCTCTTAAAAATCGGGTTAAAGCTCAGCAATGTGTCGTAATCCTTAAGCATGGGTTTGAAAAACTTTATAAATTCCCGGCACTTTTCCGTCCAACCCGCGGGCAGGTCGGCGCTTACCCCGCCTATGCGCACATAGGAATACAGCAGCCGCCCGCCGCAAAGCATCTCAAAAAGGTCCAGTATCATTTCCCGTTCGCGGAAGGCGTAAAGGAAAGGCGTAAAGGCGCCCATGTCCACTCCGAAAGTGCCGAAGAAAACCAGGTGGCTGGCTATCCTGTTCAGCTCGGCGGTCAGCGCCCGCAGGTACTGCGCCCTAAGAGGGGCCTGTATGCCGGCCAGGCGTTCCACGGCCAGGCAATAAGCCAGATTGTTGTGCATGGCCGAAGTGTAGTCCAGCCTGTCGGTGAGCACCAGGGCCTGGGAATAATTTCTGGCCTCAAAAAGTTTTTCCATCCCCCTGTGAAGGAAACCGACGTCGGGGTCGCCCTTTATCACAACTTCGCCTTCCACGGTAAGGGCTATCCTGAGCACGCCGTGCGTGCTCGGGTGCTGTGGCCCGAAGTTTATGAACATCTGGCCGGCCTTTAAGGCCGTGGGGGTTTCGCTGGTCATGTTAGTCGAACTTATCCGGAATATGTTCGTAATCCTTTCTTAAAGGATAGCCCTGCTGGGTTTCAGGGGTCAGTATCCTTTTCAGGTTGGGGTGGCCTTCAAAATGTATCCCGAACATATCGTAAACTTCTCTTTCCTGCCAGTCAGCCGCCATGAAAATTCCGTAAAGGCTGGGGACGGAAGCTCCCTCTTTTCTGGGTATTTCACAGCGAAGGCAGAGTTTGATCCCGGTGGAAAGAGCGGTGACAATATAGACCACCTCAAAGACGTCCCTGGCTGACGCGGGCGGAGCGGCAGCGGCGCCGATTGCGACGGCAGGGGACTGTGGGTAGCCTTTGGGGCTGACCGGGCCGGACCAGTCCGTGGCGGTCACAACGTCCAGATAGCCAAAGGAAAATTCGGAGTGGAGCTGTTCAAAGACCGCGCGCACGGATTGGGCCGGGACGGTCCAGGTGGGATATTCTTTCACCTGCGCTTCGGCTATTCTCAGGCCGGAGAACGATGCCTGCAGTTTGGTAAAAATTTCTTCCGCTGTCATATCAGACTAATTTCCTTGAGCCGGCGGCCTGAAGAGGAGTCGCGCCAAAGCCGCCCTTGACCGTCATCTTACTCATTTTCTCCTGGAGCTTTATCACGGCGTACATGAGAGCTTCCGGCCTCGGGGGGCAGCCGGGCAGGTAGACGTCTACCGGAATTATTTTGTCCACCCCTTTCACCACGGAGTAGGAATCGTAAAAAGGGCCGCCGCAGTTGGCACAGCCGCCCATGGCAATTACAAACTTGGGTTCGGGCATCTGCTTGTATATCCTTATAATGGGATCCGCCATCTTTTTCACCACGGTCCCGGCTACGAACATAACGTCCGCCTGCCGGGGAGTAGGCCGCGGAAAAACGCCCATCCTTTCAAAGTCAAAACGCGAGGCGTAGGCGGCCATCATCTCTATGGCGCAACATGCCAGACCGAAAGTCAGCGGCCAGACCGAAGAGGCGCGCGCCCAGTTTATAAGGGAATCGGAAGCGGCGAGGGCTATGCCGCCGCCGGGCAGGTTTTCTATTTTGGAAAGATTATCAAGTACTATTCCCATTGCAACGCGCCCATCTTCCAGGCGTAGGCGAGGCCGGCCGCTAGGATTCCCAGGAATATCGCCATCTCAACAAGGGCCACGGCGCCCATTGAACGCACGACGACAGCCCACGGGAACAGGTAAAGAGCTTCAACGTCAAAGATGACGAAAAGCAGCGCGTAGGTATAAAACCTGATGTTAGTCTGCACTGTGGTCGTGCCGACCGCTTCCATTCCGCATTCGTAGGCGGTGCGCTTGAGCGTGTCTTTGACCCTCGGCCCCACCAGGGAAGCGGCAAACAATGTTCCGCCGGCAAAAAGGGTAGCGATTACGAGGAGGATGAGGATGGAGGCGTAGGCCAGGAGCATAAGGTTGCCGCGTAACTATCTGAATGGTTACAATTTGCCTGTCGTGTGGTTGAGCAGCCCGCCCGCGGTCAGGATGGCCCTCTGGCGCGCGGAAAGGTCGCAGACGCATTCTATTGAAGCGCCGGTCCTGACGTTTTTGAGTATAACCGGTTTACCCTGCGCCGTAGCTGCCCGCCAGTTTTCGCAGGCAAGCCTGTCGCCGGCCTGTATGGAGGCGTAATCCGCAGGGTTTTTGAAGGTGAGGGGGGCTATACCGAAGTTCAGCAGGTTCGCCGCGTGTATGCGCTCAAAAGACTTTGCCACTACCGCCTTCACGCCCAGGTACATCGGGCACATGGCGGCGTGTTCGCGGCTGGAGCCCTGCCCGTAGGATTCACCGGCCACTATAACATTGTGCGCGCCGGCGGCTTTGCTCTCTAGGCAGCGTTTTGAGAAAGCGCTGTCCACGTTTTCAAACACGAACTGCGCATATTTCGGTACGTTTGAGCGGTACTTCAGGCGCGCCCCGGCGGGCATGATATGGTCCGTGGTTATCTTGTCGCCCACCACCAGCATCGTTACGCCGTTCAACTGCTCCGGCATTTTTACGTTCCTAGGAGGTTCTCCGATGTTGGGGCCGCGGAGAATTTCCACTTCCGCTCCGCCGGCAGAAGGTTTTATGAGCATGGAATCGTCCACCAGGAAGGCGGCAGGTTCTTTAACCGCCGGATATTCTATTCCGGCTTTGCGCGGGTCGGTGAACTTGCCGGTTAAAGCGGCCACCGCGGCCACTTCGGGGCTGGTCAGATAAACCTGCGCGTCGGCGGTGCCGCTGCGCCCCTCGAAATTGCGGTTGGAGGTGCGTATGGAAACGCTCCCGCTCCCGGGCGAGAAATGGTTGCCTATGCAGAACCCGCAGGCGCTCTCCAGCAGGCGCGCGCCCGCGTCCAGCATGGCGGTCAGGGCGCCCTTACGGGCCAGCATCTGCAGCGTCTGGCGCGAGCCCGGCGCTATGCCCAGGCTCACGTCCGGGCTGATCTTGCGGCCTTTCAGTATTTCCGCGACCGTCATCAGGTCCTTGTAAGAGGAGTTGGTGCAGGAGCCTATACAGACCTGATCCACCGGCTTGCCCTCAAGTTCGGAGATCTTTTTTATTATGCCCGGGCTGTGCGGGCAGGCGGCCAGGGGCTCTATGGCGGCGAGGTCCAGGTCTATCACGCGGTCGTATTTCGCACCGCGGTCGGCCTTCAGCCCGATCCAGTCGGCCCCGCGGCCCTGCGCCTTCAGAAATTTCTTCGTGACGCTATCCGAAGGGAAAACGGAGCAGGTAACGCCCATTTCCGCGCCCATATTGGCTATAGTGGCGCGTTGCGGCGCCGAGAGCTTCTTTATTCCGGGACCGCCGTATTCCAGCATCACGCCCACGTTGCCCCTGGTGGAGAGAATCTCCAGCAGCTTCAACGCCACGTCCTTGGCGGTCACCCAGGGGGCAAGTCCGCCTGTCAGTCTCACCAGGTAAATTTTCGGAGCCGCTGTATAAAAAAGGCCGCCGCCCATGGCTACCGCCACGTCCAGGCCGCCCGCGCCTATAGCCAGCTGGCCTATGCCGCCGCCAGTCGGGGTGTGGCTGTCCGAGCCCAGCAGTGTGGCGCCCGGCTTGCCGAAGCGCTCCAGGTGCACCTGGTGGCAGATACCGTTGCCCGGGCGGGAATAAACCACCCCGTATTTCGCCGCCACGCTCCGCAGGTAGCCGTGGTCGTCGGCGTTCTCAAAGCCTATCTGCACGGTATTGTGGTCCACATATGAAACAGAGAGATCCGTTTTAATCTCTTTCAGGCCCATGGCCTCAAACTGGAGGTACGCCATGGTGCCGGTGGCATCCTGCGTCAGCGTCTGGTCTATGCGTATGCCTATTTCCCGGCCTTTCACAAATTCGCCTTCTTTCAAGTGGGAGACAAGGATTTTTTCAACAATATTCCGCTTCATATTTTTGCGGTATGATCAATGTACCACACATAGTCCGCGAGGCCCGCGTCTTCAGCCGGTAAAGCGGCGGGGCAGGCGGCGGCATCCTGCGGGTAGAAAGAGACCGTGCGCAGGCCACTGGTCCTGGATTCCAACGAAGCGGATATCCCGGCGTTGTAGATCACATGCCCGGACCCGGCTACGGCCAGGCCGGCAAACCCGGGGTTGGCGGTCAGGAAATCTGCCAGGCGCGCGCCCATCGCTTCGTTCCAGGCGCACATCGCCGCAAGGTAGTTCTCAAAAGTGAACGTGCCGCCCCTGCCTTTCTCTTCTTTGCCTAGGATGTGCTGCCTGAGAAAAGTCATATACGCTCCGCCGGCGGCCCCTCCGGAGCGCGCTTTTCCGTGGCCCTCAAAAGACTTCCTGATATACTCTATATAAGCCTCGTTCCTGGTGATCTCCACTTTAGCCGGCAGGTATTGCTTTTCCTCCGGCGAGAGACCGTCCAGCCCGACGCGGGCTATTTGAGACACCACTTTTTTGGGCAGGTTCATGGCCAGGGCTTTAAGCCCATTGGCGCGGATAAAGTCAAAGAGCGGCTTGTAAAGATTGAAATCAAAGCCCCATTCCTTCTTCCAGTCGGCCTTCAGCAGGAATTCCTCCTCGCTTATTTTTCCGTCCGCGTATTCGTCCAGGACGGGCTGCAACGTCATGTTCAGCATCTCAAAGCCGACCACTATCTTCTCTCCGCGGGCTTCGCCAAGCGCCTTAAGCGCTTCCAACTGGGCCAGGTGATCTTTCAACTGGTCGTGGCTTTCGCCGGAGAAAATGACGTCGCCTTCCCGGATGACGGCCTTGAAGGCGGCTTCGTCGCCCAGGGGGCTGCCGGAGCGGGCGTTAAAAATACAGAAACCTGGCACCCCCCCCGTCGCGGTGGCCCACGGAACGACGGCGCCGGCCGTTTTCACGGAGGTCTTTATATTTTCCACCAGGGCCGGGATTTCCCCTTTCTGCTCAAAGGAAATCCGGGTTCCGGCGAAAGCGCCGGGAACAAATGACGTCAAAAAAACTGAGACGGACAAGAGTGTTTTCATATAAGTGAATTATAGTAAATAATCGTAACTACACAGGTAGCCAGAATTCAGGAGTCAGAATTCAGAATAGCCCGCGAATAGGCCTCCAAAAATCTCGTCGCCGACATCCTCATTCTGACTCCTGAATTCTGACTTCTGGCTACCTGAGCAGTTACAAATAATCCTAAATCCCCGGAACCTCGGTGATCATCTCCAGCATGCTTTCAGAACGCCTGTCCTGCGGGTTATATTTGAGCGCTTCGCGGAAAGCGTTGGCGGCCTCTATGTTCTTATAAAGTCCGAGGTAGGCAAGTCCCAGTTTATACCAGGCCGTGGCTGAAGAGGGACTGACTTTAAGCAACTTCCCCAGGATGTCAATAGCGTCGGGGAAACGCCTCCTCTGGAGATAGTCCTCCGCCATGTGGTAATACACGATCCGCGTCTCCGGGCTGGTTTCCTGCACCCGCTGGAAATGTTGAAGAGACCGGTCGGGATTTCCCATGTGATAATGGGCAAATCCCAGATAGTAATGGGCCATAGCGAGATCAGGGTCAATGCCGACAGCCTTTTCCAATTCTACAATCGCCTCCTCAAGGCGGGCCAGTCTGTAATAAGCTATTCCTATGCGCATGCGCACGACCGTAAGGTCAGGCTTGATTCCAAGAGCCTTGCGATATATATCTATAGACTGGGTGACAAAACCTTCGCTGAAATACAGGTTCGCGAGATTGTCCCAGGCCCAGAAATCCCTGGGGTTTCTTTTCAGGCGTTTCGCCAGAGCGGCTGCAAGGGATTTAAGTTTTTTATTCCCGGGAGGAATCTGCGCTAAAATTCCGGTGATAAAGGATTGCTCCGTTTTCATGTATTTCCCCCTGACTTAAAAACTTAACCTGAAAGTTGCAGTTGCAACTTTCCGCCCGCATAGCGGGCGCCCTTCGGGAGGCATACGCCTCCTCGGGCCTGGCGCGCATAGCGCTTGGCCCTCGGCCCGCTTCGCGGGGAAT
>CAZYFL010000049.1:0-10832 GCA_964646805.1 uncultured Elusimicrobiaceae bacterium
CGCAGGCTATTCTGAATTCTGACTCCTGAATTCTGTCTACCTGAGTAGTTACAAGGTGCGGAGCTTAAAAACTGTTTACTGTCCGCTTGTTTATGTTTTCAGAAAAAGATTTTGCTGAATTGATACGGCGCACACTGCTGGCCGGGGTGTTTCTGAGCCTGTTTTTGCTTTTTCTGGGCTTCGGGTTTTCGCTGGCGGGAGGGCAGGGCGTCGGCCTGCTAAAGGCCGGAGTGCTGGCGCTCCTGCTTACCCCGGCGGCGCGCGTGGCGATGCTGGTTTACGGCTATTTGCGCGGCGGTGAAAATTACTTCGCGTTGGCCTCTTTTGTGGTGCTGGGGCTGCTTGCCGTGTCGCTACTTGCATAGCAAGTGAAAACTATGAAAACTTTCATGTTTTTCTCAATGTTATTCTGCGGGCCGGCGGCGGCGCAGCCGCTGTCCGGGTCGGCCACGCATTTCGCAGACGACGATGAGCTCGAGCCGGCGCCGGTTGATCTGCGGGCCTCCACGAGGCCGTTTACACTGAACCTAAAAGCCGATGAACGCTATGATATCGGGATAGCCCTTATGTACCGGCTGGAATTTGACAGGGCCGAGGCTGAATTCCGTGAAATAACAGTATTGGACCCTGAGAGTCCGGCCGGCTATTGCGCGCTGGCCGCCCTTTCCTGGTGGCGTTACTCGCAGAATTTCGATATGGAGTCAGGCTTAAAAGCCGTGGAGAGAGAGTTCCTTTTTAATTCAGACAAGGTCATAGACCTTTCAAAAAAAATGGTAAAGGAGGGACGGGACCTGGATCAGGCGTATTTCTTTATGGGTAGCGCCTACGGTCTGCAGGGCCGCTGGTACGCGGTACAGCGTAGCTGGTTTAAGGCTTACAGCCGGGGTAAGAAGGCGCGGAAGTTCCTGAAGAAATGCATTAAAAAAAACCCGGCGATATACGACGCTTTCCTAGGACTCGGCATTTTTGATTATTATGCCGCTACCCTGCCAGGCGCGTTGGGGCTTACCGCCAGATTTTTTGCCGGTGGGGACAGGGTGCGGGGCATTGAATATGTTAAAGTCGCCCGCGACAAGGGCCGTTTTTTTAAGCTGGAGGCGCGCATTTTTCTTATAGAGATATATTCCCGTCATGAACGGGACTTTAAGGCCGCCTTTGCCGAATGCGAAGCCCTGCGTACGCAGGACCCGTCAAATATGCTTTTCCGCCTTGCAGAGATAATGACGCATATACAGGCGCAGGACTGGCAGGGCGCGTTGGCAGAGATAAAAAGTTTCCTGGCGGCTTGGCAGGTAAACCCGCAACGCGGACTTGAACAGCAGCTGGGCTCAATCTACCTTGCGGCCGGCGACGCGCTGGTAGGACTGAAGCGCTATGAAGAAGCTATAGAATGGCTGACCGGTGGCATTGAAAAGACCGGTTTCCCTGAAAAAGGCTGGGTCACTTACTGCTACATGCGGCGGGCGCAGGCAAACGATCTGGCCGGGCGGCGGGAGGCGGCGCTGGCGGATTATAAAACTGCGTTGGAGCGCCCAAATTTCTGGGACTCCAGAAAATATTCAAAGGCCGGCATCAAAAAAGCGCCGGATCATCGGGAAGTAATGCGGCAGATGACCGAGGACTGAAAAAAAGGATGAAGTGTTGGCGGGCGGTATGGGCTTGTCTGTGAAGGTCGGAACTATTGGTTTTTCGGTCTGTAATGTGGTAATTTGTATATGCATGGTTTCGTGCCTCCGTTCTTCTAAACAGATGATACGAAACCGCGCTCAATTTTGGAGATTTTTATGAAAAAGAGTGAATTCACGGCGGTGATTCCGGTGGCGGGGGCGGGGACGCGGTTGCGGCCGCACACTTATACCTATCCCAAGGTACTGCTCACGGTGGGAGACAAGCCCATAATAGGACATATCTTAGACGAACTCTCAGCGGCCGGCATAAAGAAGATCTGCATGGTTACCGGCTATCTCGGCGGCAGGATACAGGAATACGTCGCTAAAAATTACAAGCGCCTTGAAGTTTCTTATGTGGAACAGCCTGAGCCTAAGGGCCTGGGCCACGCCATCTGGCTCACCCGCCGCAACGTGACAGGTCCGGCGCTGGTGATGCTGGGAGACACTATACTGGACATGGATTTTTCCAGGTTCATGACCTCAAAAGAAGACTGCATGGCTGTTAAGGAAGTGAAAGACCCGCGCCGTTTCGGCGTGGTAGAAACCAAAGGCGGCTATATCACTGCCATGTCGGAGAAGCCGGAAAAGCCCAGGACAAACCTGGCCATAGTCGGTATTTACTCGTTCCACAATTCTTCCCTGCTCTATAACAGCCTGGAGCGGCTGGTGGATTCCGGCAAGACCACCAGGGGGGAAATACAATTCACCGACGCGCTGGCCCTTATGGTAAAAGGGGGGCACAGGATAAAGCCTGTTCCCGTAGACGGCTGGTACGACTGCGGCAAACCCGAGACCCTGCTTGAAACCAACCGCCACATACTGGACAAGAAGAAGTTCTCTTCCAAGGCTAAAAATTCGCTCATAATCCCGCCTGTATATATTTCTCCCACGGCTAAAGTTGAGAACTCCATAGTGGGGCCTTACGCCTCAATAGGCGACGGGGCCAGGATAGATTCGGTTATAATCTCGGACTCTATAGTGAACGAAAACGCCGTAATAACCAATATAAATCTGAGCGGTTCGCTGGTAGGCCCCAGCGCCACAGTGATCGGCCGTAAGGATCAGCTTAATGTAGGGGAAAACTCAGAAATAAGGTTCGACAAGAGTATCTGCGGCTAACCGTCTGATGGCCGAAGGCGTAACTGCTCAGGTAGTCAGAATTCAGGAGTCAGAATTCAGAATGGCGGAAACTTTCTCGTTGCCGGCGGTCTCATTCTGGCTCCTGAATTCTGACTTCTGGCTACCTGAGTAGTTACCCGAAGGCCCTGATATAGCGCCGTCAAAGGAAAACACATGCGCGTAAGATTTGCTCCCTCGCCTACCGGACATCTGCATATCGGCGGCGCGCGCACCGCGCTGTTCAATTATCTTTTGGCCAGGAAGAACAACGGTACCTTTATCCTCCGCATAGAGGACACGGACGAAGATCGCTCCACCGGAGAGTCCTTGAACTCTATTTACGAGAGCATGCGCTGGCTGGGGCTGGCCTGGGACGAGGGCGCTATGCCCGACGGCGCTGAGAAAGGCTCCTACGGGCCTTATGTGCAGAGCGTACGCGAGACGCAGGGGATATACCGCAGGTACGCGGACCAGCTTATAAAAGACGGCAAGGCCTATCATTGCTACTGCACCACGGAAGAGCTGGACGGGATGCGCAAGAAAGCGCAGTTGGAGAAGCGCCCGCTCAAGTATGAGGGCCGCTGCCGCCGACTTACCGGAGAGCGGAAAAAAGAATTTGAAGCGCAGGGCCGAAAGCCCGTGGTGCGCTTGCGTATGCCGGACGAAGACTTTACCGGCTGGAACGATCTTATACACAAGGATGTGAAATTTGAAAACAAGCTGCTTTCCGATTTTGTCATGCTGAAAACTTCGGGATATCCGACCTACAACTTCGCCTGCGTTATAGACGACCACCTGATGGAGATCTCCCATGTGATCCGCGGCGACGACCATATCTCCAACACCCCGTTGCAGGTCTGCCTCTACAAAACGCTGGGCTGGGCGCTGCCTGAGTTCGCCCACCTCTCCATGATACTCGGCCCGGACGGCACGCGCCTCTCCAAGAGGCACGGAGCTGCCAGCGTGGGCGAGTACCATAAGCAGGGCTATCTGCCGGAAACTATGAAGAACTATCTGGCATTGCTGGGCTGGTCCAACGCGAACAGCCAGCAGATCTTCAGGAAGGGCGAGTTGGAAGAAAAGTTTGACCTTAAGGGCTGCCAGAAAAGCCCCGCCATCTTTGACCCGGTAAAACTGGACTGGATGAACGGCGAGTATATACGCCTGCTTCCCAAAGAGGAACTGCTGGCTCTGGCCCTGCCGTATATAAGGGAAGCCGGTCTTGACACCTCCGCTAATAAGGCGCCGCTTGCAGATATTGTGTGGCTGGAGCAGGAAAAATGCAAGTTGCTGACTGATATCCCCGTTAAGGTGGAGTTCTTCTTCAAAGACCCGGTTTACAACCCCGAGGCGGTGGAAAAGACCCTTAGGAAGCCCGAAGTTCTGCAGATACTAAGGGGAATAAAGGAGGCCTATGCCGCTCTGCCCGGGTTTAAGGAAGCTTCCATAGAAGCCGCCACGCGCGCCTTCGCCAAGTCAAACAACTTCAAAGCAGGCCAGGTCTTCCACCCTGTGCGCGTCTCGCTCTCCGGCCGCGCCGAGGGCCCGACCCTGTTCCGTATGATTGAGTACCTCGGCAGAGAAGAGTCCCTTAAGCGCCTGGATAAAGCCCTGACGCTGCTGTAAGACACCGAACTTTATCACCTTATCAACTGCCGTTCCCTGTGTAACATTCTTGCCACATTCTTGTATTGAATCCTAAATACCTGAATTGTAAACTTTTCATAGCGACTCTATGAAATATTGGTTCTACGCGGAAGGCAACATACTCGGCCCCTACGAGCCGGCAGAAATGCTGGCTCTGCCCGCTTTTGCCGAGGAGAGCCTGGTCTGCTCCGAGACAGCAACCGGCGACAGCCCCGGCGACTGGCGCCCCGCGGCGCAGGTGGGGGAAATAGCCGCGGCCTTAAGCTTCGGCTCCGGCCGCACCATCACAGCGGGCGTGGCGGCGGGGGCCTATGAATACGAAACCGGCTTCAACTCCAGCGTCCGTTATTTTGAAGACAAGGAACCATCTTCCGGGGAGAGGTCTCCTTATTTTCAAAACAGCGGAGCCTCCTACGGGGAGCTCCTGGATACCATAGACAATATCCTGGGCGCCTATAAAGAAAGCCCCTCCGCGCCCGGCAAACCTGCCGAAACAGATTACGACCTGGCCGAAAAATTTGACATCCGTCTCTCCCACATACAGGAAGAGCTGGAAGCCGCCCGTTGGGAGAAAAATCTTCTCCTTGAAAAAATCCGCATGAAGGAACTTGAGGAAAATAAAAACCGCGCGCGCATAGAGGAACTGGAGCTCCGCCTTAAAGGCGAGCGCGACAAAACTGACGCCGACGCAAAGGAGTCCGGGCAGTTGCGCCACCTGGCCGACCTCAGGGAAAAAACAGGGACAGTGCCCCGGATTGAAGAGATAAAACGGGAAGAACCGGACTTCACGCAACAGGAGCCGGTTAATAGCCTGCACCTGCGGAAGCCCGAGCCTGTTTCCGAAATCCGCGCGCCGCAGGCTTTGCCCGCTGCGGAGGAAAAACCCGGGCCGAAGATCGAGGTGAAGTCCTTTAAGAGCATCGCACGCAGTTCCGGGATAAAGCCGGAGACCTTGCTTGACAAAGAGGTAAAGGAAGAAGCAGGGGAATCGGGGCTTGCCGGCCGCAACCTGATCCAGACACAGACTCCGGCACATGTCTCCGGCTCGCATTACGACAAACCCCTGCCCGGCCCTGAGGCTGCGCCCCCCGGGATGTTCAAGGACCCTGAAGTCTTTAAGCCCCTTCCCTGGCAGGCGGGCGGCATAGTCTACGATTTCACGGCAGTTACCCCTAAGCAGCCGGAGACCTTGCAGCAGTTCCAGATAGAAACCCGCCACGAAGCTCCCGCTTTTCAGGCCGCGCCTGCGCAGTCCCAGCCGGTAAAGCCGCCCACTTCTGATTTTGCTATAGCGCAGCCCGCGCCGGCCCCGATCCAACAACCGGCCTCGCAGGTCTCATCCCTCATCCCTCATCCCTCATCCCTCATGCAGCAGGTACCGGAACCCCAGCCGGTTTCACCTTCGGCTCAGTTGTCGCCTGCTCCCGTTCCCTGGGAAAAGGCGTCCGCCGCCGCTCCCGATTCGCCGGATAAAACAATGCGTGTGCCGGTTCCCGCTTCAAAAGGAAAGCCTGGCGTAAAAATCCCTGAGAAGGCAGGGAAGAAAGGCGGCAGGAAGGCTTTCCTGGGTATACTTGTGATTTTCGGGTCAATGGCCGCCGGCGGCCTCGGTTATTTTTTTATGGGAGAAGGCATAAATTTTTCCGAGTTTTCGATGCTTAACCTCGGCGGTAAGAAAAAACCGGCCGGTTTGGACAGCCGGCTGGAGGGCAAGGCTGAATCCGCGCCCGCCCCGGAGCCGGCCCCGCAACCGCAGCCCGCCCCGGTTGAGAAACCGGCAAGCGAAAACATTAAGAAGGCTCTTGAAATTGTAAAAAGATATAAACTTTCCGGCGGTCGCGGCAACGTGGCTACCTGGCTCGCCAACTCTTTCCTCTCCGGCGCCTCGGGCGGCGCGAACGAGGAATGGACCGCCACGCCGCTGCACGGCGACATCCTTGTTGTGCAGTACCGCTTGCTCAGGCCCAGGCAGGAACCGCTTATTTACCAGTTTGAGGTTGATGTCGCCAGGCGCGATATAGTACGCGGCATAAACAACAACGCCATAGAGCTCCTGGATTTTTCCTCGGAAAAGAGCGCCAGTGCGGCGCCCGCCGGAAAGCCCGTAGCCAAATCTAAGTCGCGCAAAGCCTCCAGGCTCGGGGAAATTCCCATCCTTCCCCTGCCGGATGCCCCGCCCATTGGGGCCTGGCCGGAGCAGGACCCTACCGGGTTTGAAACTTCCCAGGCTGAAGGCTCGGAGCAGGTAAAATACCTCAAAGCCCAGGAATCCGACGAAGAACTATTCTAAGAAAATCAAAACTGCCTTGTCCCGGGCAACGATATAAAAAATGGTAAAATAATGTAACTGCCAGGCTGGTTACAGAACAATCTGTCAGGAGGAATTAAGGATCGTAGTCTATTTAGGAGCCATTTTTTATGGTTACAATGAGCGAGCTGTTTATAATGATGCACGAAAAGAATGCCTCGGACCTCCACCTTACCGCCGGCGCCACCCCTATGCTCCGTATAGACGGGGAACTCGTGCAGACGCCTTTTGAGAAACTTACCCCGGAAATGTGCCAGACGCTTATCTTCTCCCTGATGACAGATGCACAGCGCCAGCGTTTCGAGGCCACCAACGAACTCGACTTCGCTTTCGGTATAAAGGGCATGGGCCGCCTGCGCATGAACGCCTATCGCCAGCGCGGAGTGGTGGGCGCGGCCATCCGCTCCATTCCCAGCAGGTACAAGACTTTTGACGAATTGAACCTGCCGCCGGTGGTCTATGAACTTATGAAGCTGACCAAGGGTCTGCTGCTGATAACCGGCCCCACGGGCTCCGGCAAATCCACCACGCTGGCCTCGATGATAGACTATCTCAACGAGCACCGCAACTACCACATCATAACCGTTGAAGACCCGATTGAATACGTGCATACACACAAAAAAAGCATCATCAACCAGCGCGAAGTCGGGGCGGATACCGAGACTTTCGGCGCCGCGCTGCGCCATGTGCTGCGGCAGGACCCCGACGTTATACTCGTCGGCGAGTTGCGCGATCTTGAGACCATAGGCGCCGCCCTGAACATAGCGGAAACGGGCCATCTGGTGCTTTCCACGCTGCACACCTCTGACGCCGCCCAGACCATAAACCGCATAATTGACGTTTTCCCGCCGCACCAGCAGGAGCAGATACGCGTCCAGCTGTCGTTCGTGCTGCAGGGTGTGTTCGCCCAGCAGCTGCTGCCCATGGCCAGCGGCACGGGCCGCACCCTGGCCTGCGAAGTGCTTATCGCCAATTCAGCCGTGCGCAACCTGATCCGCGAACAGAAGATAGAACAGATTCCGACTATTATACAGACTGGCGGCAAGTATGGCATGGTCACCATGAACCAGTCGCTGGTGGATCTGTACAAGAAGCAGAAAATCAGTTACCAGGAAGCTATAACCCGCTCGTCCGATCCCGAGGACCTGAAGAAACTGTTGCAAAAAACTCTTTCAGTTATGAGCTAGATCTTTTTCTATGCAATTTGCCTATAAAGCCAGAGAATCAAGCGGCAGGGTTAAGGAGGGTCTGGTAGAAGCCGCCGACCAGAAAGCCGCCACAGCCCGCCTGCGCGAACAGAAGCTGTCTGTGACGGAGATAAAGCCGGCCGCAGGCAAGAAAGTTAAAAAAGGAAAAGTAGCCAATACGGAGGTCGTAATTTTCTCCCGTCAGCTTTCCACGCTGGTGTCCGCAGGCGTACCCATTGTGCAGGGCCTTAACATCCTTGAGGCGCAGGCTGAAAGCCCCGGTTTCAGATATGTGGTCGGCGCCCTGCGCACCGACATAGAAGCCGGCCTTTCCATAGCCGATGCCATGGGGAAACATCCGCAGGCTTTTACCGAGCTTTATGTGGCCATGATAAAGGCCGGAGAGGTGGGCGGTATCCTGGACACCATCCTGGAGCGGCTTTCCGCTTATCTGGAATCCGCCGAGGCCCTGAGGGGAAAAGTAAAGAGCGCGTTGATGTACCCTACGGTGGTGTTTAGCGCGGCCGGGATAATAACCATCTTTCTCATAATTTTCGTGATCCCGATCTTCAAGGACATCTTCGGCAGCTTCGGCGCCGAACTTCCTTTCCTGACCCGCATTATCATAGGCATCTCCGACTTCCTGCGCGCAAAAATCCTGTATATGCTGCCGTTTATAGGCCTCGGGATCTGGCTGTTTAAGAAGTGGATGAAGTCCGCGAAGGGCCAGGAGAAGATAGACGAAATTTCGCTTAAGCTGCCTATTTTCGGCATATTGCTCAAGAAGGTGGCCATAGCCAAATTCAGCCGCACACTGGGGACGCTTATTAAATCCGGCGTGCCCATATTGCAGGGCCTTGAGACGGTCGCAAAGACCTCCGGCAACAAGGTTATAGAACGGGCCATCAACGCCAGCCGCGACTCTATAAAGGAAGGCGGCCGTATTTCCGACCCGCTAAAAAAAGCCAATATTTTCCCGCCGATGGTCATACAGATGATAAGCGTGGGCGAAGAGACCGGCGGGCTGGATAATATGCTGAACAAGATAGCCGACTTCTACGACCAGGAAGTTGATACAGCGGTGAAGGGCCTGACCTCCATGATAGAGCCGATTATCATAATCGTTCTGGGCTTTGTGGTGGGCACCATAGTCATCGCTATGTTCATGCCCATGTTCGCCCTGGGCGACATGGTAGGGTAATCCGTCCGTCATCATCCCTCCATTTCCGTCTTGCCGCGCAGTTTGCGATGGTATGTAACTCCGAAACGGTGCGCCTCGTCGCGCAGCGCCTGCAGCAGGCGCAGGCCGGGATGCGCCCGGTCCAGCAGGAGTGGTATCGCCCGTCTAGGCATATAAATCTCTTCAAGCCGTTTGGCCAGCCCTATTACCGGAATTTTCATGCCGGTCGCAGCGGTTGCCTTCATGGCCGCCGTCACCTGGCCCGCCCCGCCGTCAATCAGCAGCAGATCGGGAGAGGTTTCCTCCTTCTTCTTTATCTGCGCCAGGCGGCGGCCCACTATCTCCTCCAGCATGGCGAAGTCATTGCCGCCTTCCGGAGTGTTCTTGAAATTAATGCGGTATCTGCGGTAATGCGCGGTGTTTTTTCTTCCGTTGATAAAACAGACGGATGAACCCACCGCTTGTCTGCCGAAAAGGCTGGAGGCGTCAAAGGCTTCTATGTGGACGGGAGGGCTGACCAACCCCAGCTCCGCTTTAAGGGAGGTAACGGCTCCCGTGCGTCCGGTGGCCTGCCGCAGGAAATCAGGATCCAGTTTGTGCACGAGCACGCGCTCCTCCATGTGCGAGAAGGCGTTGAGGAAGTCGCGGTACATGGCGGCTTCCTCGTAGCTCAGCCTGGCGGAGGCTCGCTCCATCTTTGCGGTGAAAGCGAGGCGGAGTTTTTTGAAGTCGCCTTTAAGAAAATCGGCCACGCGCGCGGTTAGGGCGTTGTAGGCCGCTTTTGGGACCTTACCGGCGCAGGGCGCTGCGCACTGGCCGGTGTGGAAGTAAAGGCAGGCTTGTATCCTGCGTTCGTCCAGCGGCTTTTCAACGGAGAATTCCCAGCGGCAGCGGCGCAGGTTTATGAATTTTATGCGCCGGAGATATGCCGTAAGCTTTTTCAGCGGCTCCACTTTGGGATACGGCCCAAAGTACCGGCCGCCGTCTCCCGCCTTCCTGCGGGTGAACAACAGGCGGGGGAAATCTTCGCGGGTAAGTTTCAGGTATGGGTAGGTTTTGGAGTCTTTCCACATTTCGTTGAAGAAAGGCTGGAGACTGTGTATGAGCTGGCGTTCGGTCAGCAGGGCTTCGCGTTCGCTGGCGGAGGCTATGTAGTCTATGCTGCGTATGAGGGCCACGAGGCTGGGAATCTTTCCCCGTGTGTCGGGGGGGGAGTTCTGGAAATACTGCGCTACGCGGCGGCGCAGGTCTTTGGCCTTGCCGACGTAGAGCACGGCTCCGGCCGCGTCGCGCATCAGATATACTCCGGGGCCGCCGGGTAAATGTGAAAGGTCCATTGCTTTTTCAGGTATAGTAATGATAGACTGTAACTGCTATGGCAAAACTAAAGACCGGAAGACATACCAGCGCTATCAAAGCCTGGCGCAAATCAGAGAAGCTGGCTTCTAAAAACAGGGGCGTAAAAACCAGGATTCACGACGCTTCAAAAGAGTTCGGAACTCTCGTCGCCAGGAAGGACATGGAAAACGCGCAGAAAATGCTGCCTAAAGCCTATGCCCTGTTCGACAAGGCCGCCAAGACCGGCGCTATACATTGGAAAGCCGCCGCGCGGAAGAAGTCCCGCCTCGCCGCGCGCATAAAGTCTATAGCGCAGAACCCTTCCGTAAAATAAGGTAACTACTCAGGTAGACAGAATTCAGGAGTCAGAATTCAGAATAGCC
>CAZYFL010000050.1:0-10790 GCA_964646805.1 uncultured Elusimicrobiaceae bacterium
GGTGGAGTCAGATAGGTGGGACGACACTGGAGTCCGATAGGTGGGACGTAGCAAACGACGGCGCGCGGCGTGCCGGAAGCCTGCGAACCCGGCTACTTAGCGGCGAGCATGGGCGGCCGCGCGGCGTGGCCGCCCGTGCGGCTAACGTGCGGTGCAGAGGAGCGGAGCGGGGCCGCGCGGCGTGGCCACGCCCGCGACGACTTCGCGCAGTCAGCGGCCAGGGGAAACGGATCGAAAAAGGTATTTATAAAGAGTCTTCAGGATGTTGCGCATAGAAGTTTCGAACTTTATCCTGGAAACTCCGCCAGTTTTTCCGAAGGGAAAACTGGCGGAGAGGAAGGGATTCGAACCCTTGATACGGGTTTACCCCGTATGCCGGTTTAGCAAACCGGTGCCTTCAACCGCTCGGCCACCTCTCCATCTGTAGCACCCCGCATTCGCGCATGTAATTCCCAGGGTTTATTGCCAAAGCATGGTAATTATATAAAAATACCGTTAATTGAAAGTTCTTTTTATGCCTTCTTCAAGGGGGGTCCATTTGCTTGAACCGGAGGTCTTATCCCACAGGGCGGGGGAGGCGGTCCAGTTGGGGGCGGCGGCTTCCCTGGCCTTGTCCCTGTTCATTACCGGCTCAGCGCCCGTAACGGCGGTGACGGCTTCGTAGAGCCAGCCTACGGTATATATCGCCCAGGGCGGCAGTGAAAGCATTAGCGGCATTTTAACACCCATTCCCGCGGCCAGAATGGCTATGAACTCCTTCCACGCATAGGAGCGGTTTTCGCACACATAGAAGGTGCCGCCGTTGAATTTGTTTGTCTCAAGCGCCGAGATGATGGCGTTTACAAGGTCATCAAGGTAGACGAAGCTGAAGCGGCCTCCGGCCGAGCCGGCGTTTACCATTAGGCCTTTCCTCACCCACTCGGCTATTTTTGAAAAGCCGGAATCCTTCTTGCCGTAGATTATGGGCGGGCGCAGTATTACAAAAGAACCGGAAAAACTCCTTACGGCTTTTTCCCCCTCCAGCTTGCTCAGGCCGTAAAAAGAAACAGGGGCTTCCTTTTCGGCTTCGGTCCTGGGGGCTTCGGTGGAGGACGGGCCGCCCGCCGCCAGGCTGGAGACATACACTAGCTTCTTAAGCGTTGGCGTGGCGTTTGCGGCTGCCGTCAGGTTGGCCGTTCCCGCAGAGTTGGCCTGCATAAAATTCTCTTTAGAGCGGCAGAAAAGCGCGGCTGCCAGGTGCACTACGGCATCCGCGCCCGCGAGGGCCGGCTTCATGCTTTCTACGTCCGAAAAATCAGTTTCTGCGTAGGCGGCATCTTTCAGCGGCGCCGCCGGCCTGCGCCTGGTTATTATACGCACGGCAAAGCCTTTTTCCAGCAGGCCCTTTGAAAGCGCGCGTCCGACAAATCCCGTCCCTCCCGTAACAGCTATTGTCTTCATAATTTTATTTATCTTTTCTGAGTTTTCTTGCCGCCTTGCCCAGTTCCCTGTTCAGGCCTTTTACGCCGGCGGCGGTTTCCCGGTTAAGGTTAATCCCGAAGCGCAGCATGCCGGCGTTTATAGTGTCGCGGTCCGCGTATTTTCCGCTCTTTATCTTTTCAAACACGCTGGTTTTGTCGCGTTGCGGCATGGTGGCCGCTATCGCCAGGGCCATAAGGCCGAAAGCCGCCAGGTTTATAACCAGGCCGACCCCGCCGCTGATGAGCTTTATAAGCGCTGCGTTTGTGTTTATAAACATTATAAAAACCGCCCACACCAACAGCGAGATCGCCAGATAATAATTACCGAACCAGCCGGTCTCCGGGTAGCAGGCGAAAAACACGAGATGCAGCAGGGCTGCGGCCGCTATTTTAAGCGTAAGCGTCATGGAAGCTTCTCCTTTTTTTCAGGCGGCAGCAGGCCGGGCGCGTCCACCCCCAGCCGCAGCAGCCCGAAATACAGAGTTTCTTTGTCGGGGTAATTTCCCGAGGTGAATTTCTGCAACGCGCTGATCCCGTCCTTCTGCGGCAGGAAAGAAAGCGCGGAGAAGGCGCACATCAGGGTGAAGCCTACCGTGATAGCCGCTTTCCAAGCCATGCCGTAGTGGTTAACCGCGCGATTTATGAAAATGGCAAAGCTTGCCCAGAGCAGGATTGAAATGTAGAGGAAGATAAAGCCGAAGCGTCCGCTTTGCGGATAGGAAATAAAAACCCCCAGGTGAAGTACTGCGGCTATCAGTATAAACGCGCTTGTCGTCATTAGTCCATGGCCTTGAATTCCACATGCACCGTCAGGCGGTCCTCGTAGAAATCGTCGGGCAGCGGGGCGAAAGGCGCCGCTGACTGCGCGGAATTTTCCGCTGCGACGTCGAAGAGCCTGTTGCCGGAGACTTTCTCTACGCTTACGCCTTTAATCGAGCCATTCCGGTTAATGGTAAAACGCACCGTGCAGCGCAGGTTGCCGCCTGACGGCATTTTTTCGGTCCAGGCGGTCCAGAGGGCTTCGCGCACCTGGGTTATGTACCAGGGGTAGGGAAAGTTGGGGGAGTCGGTTGTCAGCGGGGTCCCGTTTTCGCCGGAAAATCCGCCTGCCTCTTTTTCCTCCTCAAAGAGCTTTGCCCCGCTTGAAAGAATGCTGGGCTTCGGCAGGGTTTCGGAGGAGAAGTCATCCTCATCGGTTTTTTCCGCGGCCTTCGCGGCCCGGTCCGTCCTGGGGGCGGGCGCCTCCGTATTGCCTTGCGCGGCGGCGGCCTTCTCCATTGTCACCACACGGGAGGGGCCGATAAAATCTATATAGTAGACTCGGTTGTCTTTACGGCCGAATGAATTACGGGAGGCAAAAAAAAGAACGGCCAGAAGAAGGAGGTGTGTTGAGGAGGAGTAGAGAAGGTAGGGGCGCATCCCGGGTTCCTCTAATCTTCCGGTTTTACCGCTATGCCTATTTTGCCGGCCCCGAGCTTTTTTGCCGCATCAAACACTGCCACTACGCGTTCCACCGACACGGTTTTGTCGGCTTCCACCAGGACGGTTTTCTTATAGGACTTTGAAAAGCGCAGCGTCAGCTCTTTTTTAAGGAGGCTGAATTTCACCCGCTTGCCGTCCACGGTTATGGTTCCGTCGGCAGCCAGTTGCACTCTCAGAACGTCTTCGTCCCCGCCCTTTATTCCTGTGGAGGCTTTCGGAAGATTGACCTGTATCTGCGATTGCACCAGGAAGGGAGTTATCACCATGAATATAATGAGGAGTATGAGGGAAATGTCTATTAGCGGAATCATATTGATTTCCGCTATTATCCTGTTTTTTACCGTATGGACTCTCATAGAGAAGGGATGAGGGATGAAGCGAAGAATCAGGGATTACAATATCCCGCTGAATTCCCGCTGCGCGGCGCGATCTATAACCTGTTCGGTAATCCAACTCATCTCGCCGGCAAAATCATTCGCCTTGTGCGCGAAATAGTTATAGGCGACTATTGCCGGGACAGCCACAAACAACCCTGCGGCCGTATTCACCAGCGCTTCGGCTATTCCCATTGCCACCACCGACGGGCCGGCCCCGGCGTACATCGAAAGGTCCCTGAAGGCGCGTATGACGCCTATTACCGTGCCGAAAAGGCCTATAAAGGGGCTTATGCTGCCTATTGTGGCTATCGCGGTAAGGCTTTTACCCATCCTTGAGATATGCCAGTCAACGGCCTTTTCCGCCAGCTCCCGCTTTTCAAGAGGGCTGCCATAATGAGTTATGATCCTGTACACTATATCCCCGGCCGGGTTTTTTGATTTGGCGCAAAGATCGGAAATCTGCTTTATTTCCCCCGTTTTGAGCAGGGCGTGTATCTTATGCAGCAGGTCTTCCATGCCGCTGAAAGTGCGCTTGTAAACCATCCAGCGCTCCCAGATAAGGGCCAGGGAATAAATGGAAAGCCCGACCAGCAGAAAAAGTACCGGGCCGCCGGCTATTATCAGTTGTTTAAATGTAAGGTTCATCGCAGGTATAATTATAGCAATTCAGGCGGGAGCGGGGGCTGGGAGAAGTATTCTGTAATCGGTTACCTAGCCGTACTTACGCTTTGCGGAAAGCGTATTTGATCCGTGTTTCCAGATTTTCAAAATAACCGGCGAGCAGCTTAAGCTTTGAGCCCAGGGCGCCGTAAAGCTCTTCCTGTTCGCGGGATTTGATATGGTCCACGGCCTCAAATTCTTTGATCCGGCTGACTGCGTCAAAAAGTTCCCTGCGGATCTTGCCCAGTTCCTGGTCGCGCCATTTAACGTCGGCGCGCAGACGGCCGATTTCTCCGCAGAATTTTTTTGACTGCTCCTCGTAATCACGGCGTTCGTCAAACATGATGCTCTGGAATTCCTCGTTCTTGCCCGCAAGCGAGGAAATATTGTCGCTGAATGTTTTTGCCAGCATCTCCTTCTCTTCCACCTGCGATTTCAGTTCCTGTATCTCTTTTTCAAAAACGGATATTTTTTCGGCGTGAATTTCCTCCGTCTTGCGGAGCGCCGCGCCGCTGTCTTCCGCCGCGGTCTGCAGACGCTCTCTCAGGCGCGCCGCTTCCGACATTTTCTCCGCCAGGGCCTGGACGCCTTCTGAAACCTTTTCTTCCGAGCGTTTTTTTATCGTCTTGTAGAGGATTTCCCACGTCGGGTGCTCGCCTTTTATGGCATGGGCGTTTTCTATGGAACGCTTGAGCTTTTCGGTGAGGGTACTGATTTCTCCGTCTCTTTTTTTCAGGGCCTCTGCAAAAGAGCGTTTTTCCAAGTGGTAGGACTTGCGGAGGTCCCTTACATCGTGTTCAAGCTGAGAGTTCTTTAAAATAGCTTTCTCAAGCAGGGAGCGCGACGCGGTCTCCTCCGCGGCTTCCACCGTCATCGGCGGCCCCTGTTTTACAGCGGCCTGCGACGGCGGGATTTCCAGCAGCGCCTGGAAAGCCGGTTCAAGGGCGGCTTCGTGCCACTGCCCTAGCGCCCTTTCAGGGCAGACTAAAGTAGAGCGGGCGAACCCCGGCTGCATGGCCGCGTCCCTGGGGTAAAAAGGCCCGCGTATGGATTTTTTAATATAGGCGTAATACCGCAAAATCGGTTCCGGCATACTTAAATCGTAACAAAGGGGTGTTACAAAGAGATTACAGAAGAGAATAATCAGTAAGCGGTTACTGATCGCTGGTTACCGGTCGCCTTGCGGATATTGCTCCGGTTTACAGGGCTAATCACGGTTTTTTCGGTTATCAGGGCGGTTATAAGCCCGGCGGGGGTCACGTCAAAGGCGGGGTGGCGCACCTTTACCCCCCTGGGGGCTATGCGCGAGCCATTTATAAAGGTCACTTCCCGCGCGGAGCGTTCTTCAATTACTATCGCTCCGCCGTCGCGCGCCTGCATGTCTATGGTGGGCGTCGGCGCCGCCACGTAGAATGGAATTTTATGGTGGCGGGCTATTACCGCCAGACCGTAGGTGCCGATTTTGTTGGCGGTGTCTCCATTGGAGGCGATCCGGTCCGCGCCGACTATTATGGCGTTTACCCCGCAGGTCTTGATTATATGGGCGGCCATGTTGTCGGTAATCAGTTCCGACGGCACACCTTCGCGCATAAGTTCCCAGACTGTAAGCCTGGCTCCCTGCAGGTAGGGGCGGGTTTCGCAGGAATACGCGCGCTTTATTTTCCCGCGCTTGTGCGCGGCGATTATAACGCCTACGGCGGTGCCTATCCCCATGGTGGCGAGCGCGCCCGCGTTGCAATGCGTCATAATGACGCAGTTTTCAGGCAGCAGGGCCGCGCCTAAATTTCCCATAGCCAGGCAGGCGGTCTCGTCCTCAGAGGTTACAAGGCGGGCTTCCCGGTCAAGAAGTCTTACAAGTTTTTCGCTTGCGGCGGCGGAGAACTTGCCCGGGTTTTCCGCTGCAAACCCCCGCGCCTTGTTCAGCATCCGGTCCGCCGCGTAGAAAAGGGCCGCCGCCGTCGGGCGCGCGGCCTTGAGCAGCGAGGCGGTTTTGTGCGCCAGGCGTTGAAGTTGGGCGGAGGAAGACGGACGCAGGCGGCGGATTTCAAGCGCGAAGCCGAAAGCGGACGCGCAACCTATAAGCGGCGCTCCGCGCAGGGCCATGTCTTTCGTGGCCTTTGCAGTTCCGGCGGCATCCTTAAACGAGAGGAACTTTATTCTGTCCGGCAAAAGCCGCTGGTCAAGGATTTTTAGGATGCCTTTCCTGAAAATAAGCCTGGGCGGGATCATAAGAACAGGGTGGATGGGTTATGGGTAGTTGCTCTACTCTATACCCTGCTTTTACGGTATTGAGTCCAACAGGTTTTTCAACTGCTCTTCTGTTTTACCGGTTATTTCAATGGTCTTTTCGCGGCCTTTGGCTCCGCGGATGATGTTTACCAGCTTGGTGGGTACCTCAAAGAACTCAGAGAGGTAATCTCTGAGCAGCAGGTTTATTTTGAGGTCGGCCGCAGGCGCGCAGACTTTCACGCGCAACACGCTGCCTATGCGGGATACTACTTCGTTGTCTTCACAGTCGGGTATGACTCTTACTTTTACTATCATGCACCCTCCCTCTCTGTTGCCGCGGCCCTTGGCGGGCGCCGCCATTGTTTTAGGTGAAAAGATAACTCCCTATTCTGGGCAGGTTTGAGCCCGCCTCCACAGCCGGTTCGTAGTCCCCGCTCATGCCGAGCGACAGGTAATTGACTGAACCGCTGTCGGCCGGAACGGGAAAGTCGCGGTCAAAAATTCGTTTGGCTTCGGAGAATACCGCCTTGAGTTCCGCGGGGGAGGCGCCCTCAGGAGCTATGCCCATGTAGCCGCGCGGCTCCAGGTTCTTAAGGTTCCTTATTCCAGCCAGCAGTTCCTCCGCCTTATCCGTGGTTACGCCGGACTGTGCGGCGGAGTTATTGAGTTTCAGTTGTATCATCACGGGCATTGTTCTGCCCAGGGCCACGGCATGGCGGCTTATCTCCGCCGCTATTTTAAGGCTGTCTATGGAATCTATCCAGTCAAAGGTTTCCACAGCGGCTTTGGCTTTATTGGTTTGCAGGTGGCCGATAAAATGCAGCTTTACGCTTGACTTCAGCGAAGCAAGGCGCCCGTTTACCCATTTGGCCCTGGCATCCCGCACTTTGTTCTCGCCGACTGTTTTTACCGCGCCGGCTTCTATCAAGATTTTTACGTCTTCGACCTCGGCGTACTTGGTTACGGCAAGCAGTTCCACAGTGGAAGGATCGACCCCGGCGCGGCCGCAGGCGGCGGCTATCCTGCCTGTTATATTTTGAAAATTAGAAAGAAGCGCGCTTTTGCGTGTAAGTTCGGCAGTTGGCATTGGGATTAGTTATATTCTAGCAAAAAAC
This sequence comes from uncultured Elusimicrobiaceae bacterium, assembly GCA_964646805.1. Taxonomy (GTDB): domain Bacteria; phylum Elusimicrobiota; class Elusimicrobia; order Elusimicrobiales; family UBA9959; genus UBA9959. The sequence goes on from CAZYFL010000050.1 coordinate 7,324, forward strand.
CGCTTGTTTTTACAGGAATATTTGGCTCCTGCAGACAAATGCTATTATTAAATTATGGGAACGCCCCCCGGTTTTTGGATACTTGCCGCCGCTGAAGGCCTGATGACGGCCGGCTACGCCGTTTCTTTCCCCTTCTTGGCTGTTTATTTGAGCGCGCATCGCGGCGTACCCATGGCTTGGGTGGGTTTTTTTCTCGCAGCCTCTATGCTGGTCGGCTCTCTTGCGCAGTTTATAGGAGGGGAGATTTCCGACGCGGTGGGCAGACGCAAGGTGATGGTTTACTCGCTGGCTCTGCGCGCCCTGCTGATAGCTGTTATAGCCTGGATAATTTACAGCGGGGCAGGGCTCTGGGCTGTTTATGTTTTTCACCCTCTCGGGATGTTTATAGGCTCTTTTTTTCACCCTGCCGCGCGGTCCTGGGTTGCGGACTATACTCACCCGTCGCGCCGCATGAAGGCCTACGGCTTTCTGCGCATGGGCACCAATGCGGGCTGGGCGCTTGGCCCGGCGCTGGGCGGGTTTCTGGCTGCGGGTTCTTACTCCCTGATGTTCTCTGTGACGGCGGTGGTTTATGCGGTATGCACGGTTATTGTAGCGCTTACTATTAAGGATGCGCCGGACGCGGCCAGCGGAAAATTTGTCGCGCCGGGTTTCAAGGGAGCCGCTTCGGCGCTCAAAAACCGGGCTTTTCTGCGCTTATGTGTTTTTACCTTTACCATGTGCGCTGTTATGAGCCAGCTGGTGGTTTCCAGCTCGCTCTATTCCAGGAACTATCTGGGCTTTACGGAGCGGGAGATAGGGTTATTATTCTCGGTTAATGGCCTTATAGTGGTGATCTTTCAGTATTTCATAACGAGGTTTATGGAGGGGCGGCGCATTACTTCAGGGCTTGCAGCGGGCGCGTTGCTGTACGCCGGCGGCTATCTTTGTTTTGGTTTCGCGCCGTCTTTTCTCTTTGCAGCGGCGGCTATTGCGGTGGTGACGCTGGGCGAGCTGGCGGTTTCTCCGGGTTTGCAGGCGCTAGGGGCTAATATGGCGCCGAAGGCCGGGAAGGGGCGCTACATGGGGGTGCAGGGTTTATTTCAGCAGGTGGGGAGTTCTGCGGGTATTTTTATCGGTTCAAACGCCATAGGGCGGCTGAGTCCTGTTTTTCAGCAGGCTCCCTGGTTTATTATCGCCTCTATCGCGGTTATTTCCTGCCTGGGTTTCCTCACCTTGGGCCGCCGCCTGACTCTTGATGAGGACGGCCTGCGTGGATAAATAAACCCCCCCGGCCTTTTGGTACCGGGGGGGTTATTGGCGGCTGACGTACTGTCCTGCTGCCGTGCTGATTTAGTACATGTCCGCGCCAGGGGGCATGCCGCCGCCCGCGCCGACTTTCTCTTTCTTCTCGGGCAGGTCGGCCACCAGGCACTCGGTGGTCAGCAGCGTGCTCGCTATGGAAGCGGCGTTTTCAAGGGCGGTGCGGGTGACCTTTAACGGGTCCACGATACCGGCCTTCATAACGTCCACGTATTCCAGCGTCTCGGCGTCAAAGCCGATCTCCGGAGAGGAGTTCTTGATCTTCTCTATTACGATGGAGCCGTCCATGCCGGCGTTCTCGGCGATGATGCGGAGCGGGGAGTAGATGGCGCGGCGCACTATGTTGATGCCGGTCATCTCGTCCTCCTTCTCGCTCTTCACCTTGTCCAGCGCCCTGGCCGCGCGGATAAGAGCCACGCCGCCGCCGGGGATGATGCCTTCCTGCACACCCGCCTTGGTGGCGTTCCTGGCATCTTCTATCTTGGATTTCCTGGCCTTCATCTCGGTTTCGGTGGCCGCGCCCACGCGGATGACGGCGACGCCGCCCGAGAGCTTGGCAAGGCGCTCTTCCAGCTTTTCCTTGTCGTAGTCGGAGGTGGTGTCTTCCATCTGCTTGCGGATCTGGGAAGTGCGCTTCTTGATCTCGACTTTGTCGCCCGCGCCGTCTATTATGGTGGTGTTTTCCTTGTCGATGACGATGCGCTTGGCCTTGCCGAGCACTTTTATCTCAATCTTATCAAGCTTCATGCCGCGATCTTCGCTGACGACTTCGCCGCCGGTGAGAATGGCGATGTCTTCCAGCATTTCCTTGCGCCTGTCGCCGAAGCCGGGGGCTTTCACGGCGCAGCCCTTAAGGGTGCCGCGCAACTTGTTGACCACCAGGGTGGCCAGCGCTTCTCCTTCGATGTCTTCCGCGAGAATGAGGAACTGCTTGCCGGTCTGCACGATCTTCTCGAGCACGGGCAGCAGGTCGCTCATGGCGGATATCTTCTTGTCGCTGATAAGGATCATGGCATCTTCGAGCACGCATTCCATCCTCTCCGGATCGGTCACGAAGTAGGGCGACACATAGCCGCGGTCGAACTGCATGCCTTCCACTACTTCCAGTTCGGTTTCGGAGGATTTGCCTTCTTCAACGGTGATGACGCCTTCGTGTCCCACTTTTTCCATGGCCTGGGCGATGAGGTCGCCTATGACCTTGTCGTTGGCGGAAATGGTGGCTATCTGGGCCTTCTCTTCCCTGGTCTTCACGGGCTTGGCCATCTTCTTGAGTTCTTCAACCAGAGCATGCACGGCCTTGTCGATACCCCGCTTTATCTGGATGCTGTCGGCGCCGGCGGTGATGTTCCTAATGCCTTCGCCGAAAATCGCCTGGGTGAGCACGGCGGAGGTGGTGGTGCCGTCGCCGGCTATGTCGTTGGTCTTGGAGGCGGCTTCGCGCACCAGCTGGGCGCCCATATCCTCAAAATGATCTTCCAGCTCTATCTCCTTGGCTATGGTCACGCCGTCGTCAATGATGGTGGGCGAGCCGAATCTTTTTGAGAGGATGACCGTCTTGCCTTTGGGGCCGAGGGTCACTTTCACGGCGTTGGCCAGCTTGTCCACGCCGGCTTTCAACCGTATCCTGCCTTCTTCCGAGTAAATTATCTGTTTTGCCATGTTATTTTTTCTCCTTTCCTTATATTAGGTATCAGCGTACGATGCCGAGGACGTCTTCCTCGCGCATGATGAGATATTCCTCATCGTTTATCTTTATTTCGGTGCCGGAATATTTCCCGTAGAGCACGGTGTCGCCGGTCTTCACTTCCATGGCGATGAGCCTGCCGGTCTCTTCGGCTATTTTGCCTTTACCCACGGCCATCACTTCGCCCTCCTGCGGCTTCTCTTTGGCGGTCTCGGGGATGATGATGCCGCTTTTCTTTATTTCTCTGGCTTCAACAGCCTTTATGATGAGCCTGTCGCCCAATGGCTGGATTTTAATTTTAGTTGCTGTGTCTGTCATACTTTTTCGTCCTCCTGTGATTTGTTCCGGGAATGATATTTAGCACTTAAACCCTACAATTGCTAGTTTAGCAGAAACGCGGCTTTGCTGTCAATAGCAATCTTGACGCCTCAGGGATGAAGACCGGCCTGGCCGGAGCCCACCGCCGGGCCGCAGTCAGCCT
>CAZYFL010000051.1:0-10759 GCA_964646805.1 uncultured Elusimicrobiaceae bacterium
GACATCCTCATTCTGACTCCTGAATTCTGACTTCTGGCTACCTGAGCAGTTACCATAAACTGTTATATAAAATCCAGAAAATCCGCGTTGTTTTTAGAAAATTCCAGACGCGAAAACTTTGCTCCGGCCAGCAGCCTGGTGGAATTTGCCATTACCGCCGCGCCGGTTCCGCGGCTCCCGTCAAAATTCACAAGGCATCTGAGCAACAGTTTCAGCGCTTCCGGTTTTGAACAGGAACGGATATTGTTTATTCTAGCTTTTTGCAACAGGTAAATCCCCCCCAGCGGCCAGGAGCCGGGCTTACCGTCCGCGCGCATCTCCCCCCAGAACGGCGAGCCGTAAACCCTGAAGCGGCCTTTCTCAAAACGGACCAGGTTTATTTCGTCGCTTAGCGCTTCAGCCCCTGCTGCCGCCGCCAGTTTTGAAATAGTGGATTTGCCTGCCCCGGATTTCCCTAAAAAGACATATGCCTTTCCGTTTTTCAGAATGCCAGCCGAATGCAGCATGAAACCGCCGGAACGGATAAGCAGAAAACTTATAAGAGAGCGCAAAAAAGCGTCAAGGCATTGCTCATTAGGGGCGGCTTTCAGGGTTCCGGTTCCGGTACGCATATTCAGAACCGCTTCAAAATCCCCGCGTTTTAATTCAAGCGTCCGTCCGTCAAAGAGAACCGCCGGTTTGAACGGATTTTGCCTGCCGGGAGCGGCAAAAACATTAAACCTGCAGCCCGCGCCGGCCCCTGAAACAAACCTGCCATACCTGCCCTTCAAAATTGAAATGATGCCGCGCTGGTCTGATTCAAATCCTAATCCAAAACCGGCTATTTCCAGCCTGCCCACCCCCGAAAAGGCGGCAGTAGCCTTTTTTTTGGCCTCAGGAAAGACGGCGGTCTTTTTCATATATTCACCAGTTGGCGGGCGCAATCTCTTTCCAGTAGGTTCTTGAAAAGGTGCCGGCCATCTGCACCTGCACTTCATTGTCGTAGAAAAGTATTCCGCTGCTGGTTCCCTTAAAATCGCCAGGCGCCAGGACGGCGCCGTGGATCACGGTAGAGGAATTCAAGTCCATTTGTCCGCCAGCATAAATAAACCCCTTAAAAGCCACGGGCTCGCCTGAATGCCCGGCCAGCTTATTGGTACCCACGCGGCCGGTCTTGAAATTAAAGTCTGAGACGGTATGATAGCCGGCGTCGGCGGGATATTGGTCAACGCAGCAATCGTCGGCCTTGGCTTCTACGTCGTCAAGATAGTTGCCATCGTTCGCTTTTCCCTCTCCGCCGCCGGCGCAGGCGGAAGCGCAGCCGCCTGCCGTGTTACCTTTGTCAAAAACATTTTTTTGATGCTCCTTCCAGGCGGTGGCGGGGATACTGGCGGTCGCAACTGTGTAGGAACCGTAGGCGGCATTATCGTAGCCGCTGGTATTGAAGGTCACTTTACCTATCGCGATCACCCAGCCCCTGAAATGCGTGGTGCCGGTGAAGGAGGCGTTGCTCTCGAAAAAACGGATCTTGGGAACGTTATCCTGAAGACTGTTGAACGTCTCGGTGCCGTTGAGGTCGCCGTAATACTCATTCGGCGCGATTTGTGACTGGGCCCGGTACCAGTCTATGGCTATACCCGGCATATCCGGAACCCCGGAGGAGCCGCAAGTAGCGTCGTTATAAGCCCAGTATTCCAGGCAGTCCGTGTTGGCGGGGGTGGCGCTGTTGTCGCGGTCGCCGTAGCTTGAACTGGAGGTGATGGAACCCCGGGCGTATTTCCTGGGATAGAGCTGGTCGGCGGAGCTGTTGAGCGAGATATTGCTGAGCGACATATACGGCCCCCAGAAAACCTTGAAGGAGCTGTTGAATTGAAGGCTGGGAGCCTGGATGGCGGCATTCAGCGATTCGGCTTCGTAAAGCGCTTCTATAGCCCTGAGATCGCTCGATGAGGCGTCCCTGCCGGTGGACATAATTTTTATCTGCCTGGGCGCGGAACCCGAAGAGATCTTTACCCTGTAAGAACCGCCCGGCAGATCGGTATAGGTTTTGTCGTTATTATACCCCGCGAAAACGGTGCCGGTAGACGCGTAATCCCAGTATGAACTTCTTTCATTGAGCTTCCACACCGCACGGTCTATGCCGGCCTCGGCCAGGTGGAAAGCGGTGGTGCTCTTCTTTTCTTTAACGGACCACTTCGCCTCGTTCTTTACATAGCGGTCCAGCAGGGGAATGGTTATAAGCAGGAACAGCAGCGTCCCAATCACCAGCATTATGGCCATCTGACCGCGGCGCTTCGCGCAGGGGCAGGAGGCCGGGGGCCGGAGATCAGTCTCTACAATTCGCATGTGTAAGGATCCTTGTTTTCTTCTGCGCAGCCGGCCTCTAACAGCCCGCTAATTCATTATCCTCACTTTCTCAACGGCCATCTGCAGCGCCTTGGCGCCGCCTTCGTAGGTGGCTTTTTCAAAAGTCAGGGAAATGGAGAGTATATAAGCGGCGTCCGTCTTCGGATAGGTGAAAGCTATGTAGCGCAGATTGTCGGCCGCCTTCTTTCCGCCGGCGCCGCCCGAACTTATGTACAATATCTTTCCGTTCTGGTAATAGGAAACTGTTTCCGTGCTCCCGTCGGGCTTATAGCGCGTGAAGGTTATTCTGGAATGGGGCGGCATGCCGCTCAACTGGTCTATAACTATTGAGTCGGCCTGGGCCTGCCGCAGCCCTCTGTTTATATTTGAAATTGCGCCCCTGGCGTTTTTCTGTATTTCGGCTCTGGCAATGGCCAACTGGGTGAAGCGGTAAACTCCGGTGAACAGCTTGGGGGCGGAAAGGACCACTATGCCCATGATTCCCACCACTACCATCATCTCCATCAGGGTATAGCCTTTCCTTATCACCATACGAAATCCCTCGTAACGGTCTGGCCGGCGCTTACCGCCACCGCGGTGAACGACCGCACGCTTGTGGAGGGCGTGCCGCCGCTCCAGGTTGTGTGCCAGGCGTAGATATTATAAGTGTATCCGCCGCGCACGGACAGACTGTACTGGCCCCGGGCATTGCTTGAAACGGCGTAATAGATCGCACTGCCGCTTCGCAGCGTGGAATTTATTGTGGGGGGCATGACGGGGCTTCCGGCGATCGTGCTTGTGGTGGCGTAGATCAATACCCCCGTGGTTATGACCGCAGTTGAGGCCGTAACAGAGCCGCTTATGTAGCCCATGGCGCCGCTTACGGCAGCGGTACCGGCGAAAATCGTCTGGCCCGCCGTCACGGTGACAGTATGCGTGGAGGGAGAAGCCGATTCCCCCGATTCTAGCTGGGTTGAAACCACATAAGTCCCGGTTGAGATCCCCGCGCCCCAGATAAGGTAATAGCCGTCGCTACCGCTGATGCCGCTTCCTTTCTCAACCCCCCCCTCCGTGGCTGTGACGGGGATATTGGGAAGCGGGTCGGTGCCGTTGGTGGTAACCCAGCCGCGGATCTTCCCGCCTTTCTCAAGGACGAAATTGACGTTCTTCGTGACCTGGCCCAGGGAGATCATCACTCCGATGGAGGAGATCTCCACATAAGTGGGCGAGGCGGTGCCGTAATTGGCCGTGACCGAGGTTTCGCCCGGGTAACCAGGGAGAGTATATCTGCCGGAGGAGTCGGTCAGGGACTGAAACCCGCCGGCGTACATCGTAATCGAAGGCAGGGGCACGGCGTTGACATCCGTAACCGTGCCTGTTATATAGCCGTAGACGTTGGCGGAGGTCACCGCCACGTCTCCCAAAGCCGCCGAAAAACCAGCGGAAGCGCCGGTTATAGTGCGCGTGCTCAGAACAAACCCGCTGGAAATATAAACGCTCCAGGTCCCGGTGGCCACGCCCACCAGATCAAAAGCTCCCGTAGAAGTGGCTATGACGGGACTGGATAACCCGTCGCCTGCGAACACCACCGCGCCGGCGGCCGGGGTGCCGGTAAAGCAAGCTTCGGTGACGGAGCTGTTACGGGGGCTGTTTGTTATGGGAGAGGAATCATTAAAGTCGTCGTCGTTGTTCTGCGTGTCGTAACAACGCCCCTGCCCCGCGTTGATCCCGCTCGAATTGGTTTTGCGCGTGTATTCCTCTCCGACCTGGAAACCGATGGACTGCACTATGGCGTTACCTTCATAGGATTCGGCCAGTCTCTTGGTCGCGTTCCCATTGTCCGTGGCATTCCAGCCGGTCTTGTCGTACACCTGGGCCGTAGAAACCCTCTCCAGGAACACGTAGCCGCCGGAGGAGGGATCGCCGGTCTTGATAACATCGTCCATATCGCCGAAGTCCGCGTCGTCGCTATATACCGCGTCCGCGGTTCTGACGACCCCGACCGCGGCGATGGTGCCTGTGTTGGAAAATAGAAAATAAGAGCCGGGGGTTATGGCGGCGGCGCGATAGTTTATGTCCAGAGTAATAGCGGTCTCAGCCGACTCTTTGTAGCCGATACGAATCACTTCATTGGCCCCGGTTCCCAGCCCGGTGGCCATGGTCCATGTCCAGGTAGTGGGGTTATAAACCTCCACCCACTCCTGATAAAACCCGCCGTTATTGACAGAGCTTCCCACCACCTGGCTTATCACCAGGTGGTCCCGCAGCCAGGCGATGCCGCGGACGGCGCCGCTGGACATAGCCGGAAGCTGGAAACTGTGGCTCTGCGTCGTGGTAATGTTGTAAAGCTGTGATTTGGACGCGAAATAACCCTGCTTTGAGGCCAGCAGGGTATAAGCGCCCGGTTCAATGGCAAAACTGTAATTACCCGCGGCATTGGTTTCACCGGACCTGGCGGGGTTTTCCTGGACGCGCACCACGGCATCCTCGATGGGACTGCCGGTTCCCGCGGCGGTAACGGCTCCGCTGAACGTGGCGTTCAAGCGGGTGCGGCTGGGATTATCGCGCAGATTTCTTAACTCCACTTTTTTCCAGCTGCCGCCATCCTTCCACACCACATATACCAGCACCTCCTTCAGGCCGGTATCCGCGGTGGTCCAGCTCTGGTATTCCAGGTCTCCGGACGCGTTTTCGCTTACCTTGCGGATGTAGACCCTCCTTTCGAAATTTATCCCGCCCACATTGAGCGTCTCCGGGGCGTTGGGGGCGCTGTCATAGGTTATGGCCGGGCTGAAATTATTATCCACCGCGGTGGCCGTGGTGACCAGTATTCTGTAATACGACTTATTCTTCAGAACCTCCATTTTCTCCTGGGCCAGGTTATTGGCAAGAGACTTCCCCTTGGCTCCCTGTATGCCACGGTTTATATATTGAAATGTTCCCACCATGCCCAGGATGCCTACGGAGACTATGACCGTAGACACCATAAGCTCGACCAGCGTAATACCGGCGTGCCGGTCTCCCGGCGCGCCGAAAATTTTCCGGCAGCCTGTAAAATACTCAACGATTCTCTTCATTGAAATCTGTTCCCCGGCGCACACCCCGCCTTAATAGTTTACCACCCCGGGATGAAAAAAAAGCCAAATAAACATCAAATTTCGCGCAACCGCTCTTCTTAAACCGCCGGAGCGGGAGCCGGGGAAGAGCACGCCGACCTCTTCCCGCCGCCCGCCTGAGGCGGACAGGCAGCCTTCAGCTCTCCGACCGGAAGCCTATAGATTTACGAGGTTGCTCAGGCGGGTTGATCAACTCGCGTATGGCTTCGAAGATGTTTTGTATATGCTTGTCGTGGGTCCTGGTTTTACTCTCCAACTCCGCGATCTTCTGCGCCAAGTCCTTGTGTGTCAGCGCCCACTGACGCAGGCGTATAAACGTCTGGATAATCTGTATATTGATCCTTATGGCACGCTTGCTTCGAAGGACGCTGGAGAGCATAGCAACGCCGTACTCTGTAAAAGCGAACGGCGTGGACGACGAGTGCTTAAGTTTCGCGAACCGGTCACAATTTGTGACCAGTTCACGGGTTTCTTGAGGGGAAAGACGGAACATGAATCCATCTGGGAACCGATCCTGGTTTCTCTTGATTGTCTGATTCAAGACTTTGGTGGGAACATGATAAAGTCCGGCCAAATCCCGGTCAATCATGACCTTATGGCCGCGTATCAAAAAAATCTGTCGCTCAATATCACTTACCGGGACCAATTCACGTATAGCCATTTTTTCATTCTACAAAACACGGGGATATTTCGATCAAATCTCCTATGGGTACGAGCCGACGTCCTCTTGTGCGGCGGGGGCTTCCTGGCCGGTGGGCCTGGCGCCGGCCGGCTCTTCGATTTCGGCAGGCTCAACCGTGGGGGCCGGCCTCTTTTTCAATACCCGCTTCTTCCTGGGCTCGGGCTGGGTTTCCTTGTCCACCATAACCTGCCCGGATCCGTAATCATCCAGCGCGGCGGCGGGCGCTGCGGCCCCGGCCGCGGGAAGTTTCCTGCGCTTGACCAGGCGCTTTTTTCTTGCAGGCTTCGCCCCGCCTTCCTCCCCCGCCGGCTCCTGCACTATGAGCGCGGCGGGCGGTTTTTTCCCGGCTTCCAGCAGCTCATCATAACTCTGGCGCTGCTCATCATCCAGGAATTCGCGTACGGCGTCGGGCAGTTCCCTGTTCAGCTTTACCATCTCATAGCGGTTGGCGTTCATTTTGTAGCGCCATTTTTTCTCTTCTACGGAATTTTTGTCAAATTCATTCATCAGCCTGTCAAACTGCGCCATCTTCTCGTTTATGGCCTCCGAGATCCGCTCCTCCTGTTTGGAGCTGAGGCTCAGGGCGGTTGAAAGTTCGGACATTATCTTCTGGGCGGACGGCCTGGCCACCGGCTCCGCATTGTCCACGGCTTCCACTTTCCCGCCTTTCACGCCCGGCATTTCTTCCAGGTCCTGGGAATACGCCGCAGCCGGAAGAGACAGCAGCGCCAATATAAGAAGTTTTTTCATAGTTTTCCTCCGAACAAAGTACTCAGGCAAAAGTACAGGTATCTACCTGCTCCTCACTCCATCAGGTCAGCTATAGCCACGCGGCTGGTATGCTCGGTGCGGCCCCAGGAATCGGCGCCGCGCAGCATGCCCGCAACAAAAACCGGCAGCCGCAGTATCCCCAGCAGCGGCTGCAGAAAGTAAGCGGCCGCCAGATCCGGGCTGGCTCGCTCAATCACTAGCGCCAGCGCAGGGTAAAGTAGCAGCGGCGCCAGGGAAAGGACCTTCATGCCATGTTCCGTTCCCGGCAGGTTCCCATAAAGCCAGACCGCCAGGTTGAACGAGTCGCGGCTGAACCATACCAGCGCGGCGCCCGCTGCCGCGATAGCGAAGCGGTAGGTCTGGGCGCAATAAAGAGCGCCCTCAAAAGCCCTGAAATCTCCCCGGCGTAGCGCACGGACGGCCAGCCCGGGCAGATGGCGGCGGGCGGCGTCCAGCGAGCCGCGCGTCCAGCGTATGGTGCGCCGCAGATACTGCCGCAGGGTTTCAGGCTCCTCGTCGTAAACCACCGCGTCATGCGCCCACGAGATATGTACGCCGTGCCGTATCAGGCGCATCTGCATCTCGATGTCCTCGGTCAGGCAGGTTTCGTCCCAGTGATATTTGCGGGCGATCCCTGTGGTAAAGCACATCCCTTTGCCGTGCAGCGTGGCGGAAAGGCCCAGCGCAGCCTTGGGCAGTTGAAAAAATCTGTTTGTGATAAAATGCCCGGAGGCCAGTATTTTAGCCAATAGACGTCCTGTGTTCTTGGCCAGTTGCCGACCCTGCAGGGCCTCGGCTCCTGCGGCAAGGTGCGCGTTCATGGCCTCAAGGAATCCGGGATGCGCCAGCGAGTCCGCGTCGAAATAGCAGAACGCGTCATAGTTCCCGTCGCACAGTATTTTTTCAGTCGCCCATTTCATGGCGCGGCCCTTGCCGGCCTTAAGGCCGGGGCCGGCATACTCCAGCACCTTAGCCCCGGCGACAATGGCGGCCCTCCCAGTTCCGTCGGTGCAATGATCGGCCACCACAAAAATTTCAAAAAGTTCCCTGGGGTATTTCAGTCCGGCCAGACTTTCCACCGCCAGCCCCACCACCCCCTCCTCGTTGTGCGCGGGCAGCAACAGCGCGAAACGGCGTCGTCCGCCTGAGGCGGAGACGGGCTTCTTCCCCCGCCAGAAGCCCCTGAAGCTCAAAAATAGATAAAAGAGGCCGCTGGCAAAAAGAAACAGCTGCGCCAGGTTTGAAAGCGTTGCTATAACTAACTTCCCCGTGAATATCATTGTTATGGATAATTACCCAAGCAGGAATTGAGTTGTAAAGCGCCGTCCGCTTCTTTTTATTTTGCCTCCGCCTTATACCTGAGACAGTCACTATTATAACACAAAAGAAACCTGACCGCCTTGACAGAATTATTACCCCAAAAGCTCACGTAAGGCGGACGTCTCGTCGGGACATTTTTCATCGTTCTGGTGAAGCCTTTGACGTCACCCCGGTGAAAGCCGGGGTCCAGTCTCGCCGATGTTTCTGGATTCCGGCTTTCGCCGGAATGACGGGCTTGGGCTTACGTGAGCTTTTGGGTTATTGACTTGCCGGTTTTTCGGTGTTATATTATTACTATGGAAGAAGGGAGAAAGAAATTTAACTGGAAAATCTGGGTCTGTCTTAGCCCGGTATACATTATACTGGCCGTGTTGCTTGTCAGATGGACCGCCAGGATAAACTCCAGTGATGTGGATCTTTCAAAAGAGGAATACACCGCTTTCAACGCCCCCGAAGGTGAAATAAAAAAATATCGGAACGCCGACTATAACCCGGACCTCAACGACAGCGGCTACAGCGTACGCTACCGCTCCGGCGGAGCGGAATCCGGCAGTCTGCCGGGGGACGGGCCTGACCGGCAGGCCGTGGCGCAGGCTGAAAAGGCCGCCGCTGCGCGCAAGGCTCAGTACAAAAAAACCGAAGCGGCCGGGCAGGGGAAGGGCAGATCCGCCAATCAGATCGCGCTGGAGTCAAATGATACCAGAGCCAGGGAACAAATGGGCTTGGGCAACCAGAAAGGCTATCTGAGCTACGCCGTGGGCAAGATTATGAACAATCCCAAGGCCGTGGGCGCGCTCCTGAACAACAAGCATGTAGTAAACGGCTTTATGTCCAGGGGCACGGTAAAGGCCGCAACGGCCAGCCCCCAGGGTCTTGCCAACTATCTCAAAAGCGACGGGCCGGCCAATTTCATAAACAACCCCGTAGTTAAAGCCGCCTTGAATAACCCCGCGATAATAAGCGCCGTGGCCTCAAGCGGCATTGTCGGCGCCATGCTGAACACGCCGGCCGCAATGGCGCTTATGAATGATCCTAAAGCGCTGGGAGATTTGATCAATTCCAACCCCGAACTGATGGTCACTCTGAATATGCTGATGAGCAACCCCGAGGCAGCCGGCCTTATGGGCAAGTTCAACATCAGCGGAATAAAATAACCTCGTCTGTAAAAAAACTGTAAAAAAATTGTTGACAATTATCAAACAAAAGTCCTATATTGGCTCTGGGTCTGAAGACCTATATTTGTACACACACCCAGTCAGGAGGAAAAATGAAGAAATTAACAGCGTTATTTTCCGTCGTACTACTGACAGCTGCTGTCAGCGCGCAGGCTTCGCAGAAAATTGTAGGTTTTGACTCCGCCCACCGCGGCGGCGCCATACAGAAGAGCATTGAAAGCTTAGGCGGCAAGGTCACCCGCAACTTCACCATAATAGACTTCCTAGCGGCCGTATTTCCCGACAACATAAAAGACTCCAGCATCTTTTCCCTGAAGGGCGTAACCGACGTGGCGGAAGACAGCTATATACGCTGGATAGAAGCCGCCCCGGCCTCTATGAACGCCATCCCCCTCCCCTCCGTGGAAAGCGCCTTAAACATGGCGCGCGCCGGCGAAGGCTGGGAGACCCCCCTGTTCACCGGAATCTGGCCCGGGGTTGACCCCACCGTGGAAGAAATACCCTGGGGCGTAAAACGCGTTAACGCGGCCGGCGCCTGGAATTACACCGCAGGGCAGGGCGTTAAAGTCGCCGTGATAGACACCGGCATAGATTACACCCACCCTGATCTGGCCGCCAATTACAAGGGCGGCTACAACGCGATAATCACCACCGCCACCCCGCTCGACGACCATGGGCATGGTACGCATGTGTCAGGCACCGTCGCCGCCGTAAAAGACCTTAAGGGCGTGGTCGGCGTGGCGCCGGCTGCGGATTTATACGGCGTTAAAGTGCTGGACAAGAACGGCTCCGGCCAGTATTCCTGGATAGTAGCCGGCATAGAGTGGGCCGTCACGAACGGGATGAACGTCATCAACATGAGCCTCGGCGGCTCCAGCGGCACCCCAGCCCTTAAGCAGGTTATGATAAAGGCCAAAGAGGCCGGTGTAACCGTGGTCTGCGCCGCAGGTAACGATTCCGGCCCGGTGGGTTATCCGGCCAGATACCCCCAGGCCATAGCGGTTTCCGCTTCTGACTCGGCCGATAAGCTGGCCTCGTTCTCCTCGCGCGGACCTGAAATAGCCGTAATAGCCCCCGGCGTCAACGTGTACTCCTCCTACAAGGGCGGCGGCTTCAGGACGATGTCCGGCACCTCCATGGCCAGTCCGCATGTGGCAGGCCTGGCGGTTCTGGCCATTGGCGCGGGAACCAAAGGCCCCGACGCGGTAAGAGCGGCCCTTAAAGCCGCCGCCACCCCGCTGCCCGGCCTCAACCCCACCGACCAGGGCGCGGGCCTCGTGGACGCGGCTAAGTTAGTCGCAAATAACGCGGATTAAGGTAACTGCTCAGGTAGCCAGAATCCAGAAGCCAGAATTCAGAATAATCTGCAA
>CAZYFL010000052.1:0-10738 GCA_964646805.1 uncultured Elusimicrobiaceae bacterium
CCCGTAATCCAGGGCTCGTCGGAATCGGGGCGCCGGCTTTCGCCGGTGAGACGAGTCAACTGAAACTTTCAGGTTTACACTCCCAGTGCCAACCGCAAAAGAATGCCGCTCCCTGTGGAGCGGCATTTTTCGTTCAGCTTCGCTGCGCTAGTACGGAGCGCGGAATCCGATGAATTCCAGAACCGGTATCCCACCCCCGATCGCGCGAGCGACGACCCGGATCTCAACGATGCGTCTTTTTTCTCCGGGCAGATCTATGACGCGGGATTGCGAGCCCGGTGTAAACACCTCTTTCACATGCAACACCTCCTCGGTGCCGTTCCCGAAGCGGACTGAGAAGTAGAATATCTCAACAGGGGCCTTGCGTACCTTCAGCATGACGGCGAGGATACCGGGCTCGTTCATGCGAATGGGGTCAAAGTCAACGCCACCGGTGATGGTGGTAACCCCAAGTAGAACGGGTATGGGCCTCCCCGGGAAACAAGGCTCCGGCAGCGGCGGCAAGCCTCTGTTATCAACTGCACTGACGGACATGTCTCCGAATGCGCCCAATGACGGTTGCTGACCGCTATCCCAGTTCACTGTTTCAGCACGGCTGAAACCTATTCCGGCTATGAGAACGAATGCTGATAGCACTGCGGCTTTTGCTGTACACTTTCTCTTCATATGTTTTTTCTCCTAGAGTCTGAATGTTGACGCCATCGTCCCTAATAGGGTAATAGACACAGGGTTGCTCCTCAAGTGCCTTAAGTCCCAGTCCGGGTTTGTTTTAAGACCTAACGCTTTCTGGGTTCTTTGGTCCAGACGCCTTTTGACACAATTACCGTAACTGCTCAGGTAGCCAGAAGTCAGAATTCAGGAGTCAGAATGAGGATGTCAGTGACGAGATTTTTGGAGGCCTATTCGCGGGCTATTCTGAATTCTGACTCCTGAATTCTGGCTACCTGTGTAGTTACCAATTATCCTATTTTGTCGTCCACGCCGAAGATATAGGCCAGCAGGGCGGCGCGGGCCCACATGCCGTTGCGCTCCTGACGCCAAAACACTGCGCGAGGGTCGTCGTCCACCGCCACCTCTATCTCGTGGCGGCGCGGCAGGGGGTGCATTATCACGCAGGTTTTCTTTATGACGTCCAGATGTTCCTTCCTGAAATAGAAGGGGGAATAGTCCACGTTCTTTGACTCGCCGGATTTATCGTGTTCGTCCTGTATGCGGGTCATGTAGATGGCATCGGCGGTTTTCATTACGCCGCTGAAATCCCTGGTTTCGGTGAACGGGATATTGTGGCGCTTCAGAAAGTCCAGAATGTCGGCTTCCATGCGGAACTCTTCCGGGGACACGAATGTGAGGGACACGTTCGCGTAGTTTTTCATCAGGTAGCTGAGAGAGCGCACGGTGCGTCCGCGCTTCAAATCTCCCACCATCACTATGTGTTTGCCATTCAGCTCGCCGTTGAAGCTGCGGTGGAGCGTGTACATATCCAGCAGGGCCTGAGTGGGGTGCTGGTCCCTGCCGGAGCCGCCGTTTACTATGGGTACGGGGCGGCCGGTGCGGTTCATAAGCCAGGCGGTTTTTTCCACAAAGCCGGGGGCGGGATGGCGCATGATGATCATATCCACGTAGCTTGAAAAGGTGCGCACAGTGTCCTCGGGGGTTTCGCCTTTTACTTCGGAGGAGGTGGAGGTGTCGCGTATCTCCGAGGTCTTCACGCCGAGTATGTGGGCCGCGTTGAGAAACGACATGAATGTCCGGGTGGAAGGCTGTACGAAATAGAGCATGGCGCGCTTGTCGGAGAGCAGGTTCCCGACATGGTCCGCCCCGGCCTTTTTCTGGGTTATGGCCCTTAGCGCGTCGGCGGTCTTAAAAAGGCGTTCAAGCAGTTCGCGGCTGAGCTGCTGCGCAAAAAGGCAGTCATACAAGCGGCCGTCTCTGGAGAAGAAGGGGATTTTATCGGAGATGGGGCGGGGATAAAAATTTTCCCAGTCCGGCTGCACATTGGTCATTTCCTGTGTTCTTTGCATTAGAGGGGCTCCTTGTTTCCATAAATTATACGTTACTTCGGAGTCGGCATAAAGGGCTGCCGGAACTAAGACCTTGAAGCCTCCTTAGTCATTTATATAGAATCAGAACAATGGGCGAAATTAAGAGGCGTGTGCTTATTGTAGACGATGACGCGGCGATAAGGGGCCTTGCCGCCGATGTTCTTTCCCCTGAATATGAAGTTATTGGGGCTGAGGACGGGCAGGATGGGTGGAAAAAGGCTCTCTCCTGGCGCCCCGCTCTGGTTATTTCGGACCTGATGATGCCGCGCATGCACGGCTATGAGCTGTGCAGGCTTCTCAGGGGGCCGGACGGATTGAACGGCGTAAAGATCCTGGTTATGTCCTCAAAATCTTTTGCGACGGACAAAACTCAGGCCATGGCGGCCGGGGCGGACGATTACATAGTTAAGCCGTTCTCTGTAAACGATCTGCTGGAGAAAGTCAAAAAACTTCTATCCGCCGGGACGGATGTTCGGCCGTTGCCGCGCCATGCGGTTGACAATCCCGGGGTTACCAGCCGGCATTCCTCTCTTGTTTCCCCGGCGAAGCCTCAAGCTCAGCTTCCGGTATGTGTGCGTTTCTGGGGGACGCGCGGCTCATGCCCGACGGGCGGGGTTAAAACCGTGCGATACGGGGGGAACACCCCATGTACCGAGGTCCGTATAGGGGGCGTTCCGCTGATAATAGATTGCGGGACAGGCCTGCGCGAACTTGGAGGCGAGCTCGCGAGGGAGTTTGCCGACCGGCCTATAGAGGGCCATATCTTCGTGGGGCATACCCACTGGGATCATATCCAGGGGTTCCCGTTCTTCACGCCGCTGTATAACCCGCATAACACCTTCACCGTTTACAGTGTGCGCGGGGCGCGCAACAGCTTGCGGAGCACTTTCAGCGATTCAATGGCTTTGGATTATTTCCCGGTGCCGCTTTCAAGCCTTGCCAGCAAGCTGAATTTTGTAGAACTGCAAGGGGCCGTGGACATCGGCGTAGCGAAGGTTTCTTTCCACCACCTGAACCATCCCGGGGTCTGTATAGGATTCCGCATAGAGGCGCAGGGAAAGGTGATTACGTATCTGAGCGACCACGAGGGCTTCGCCAGACTTGGCGGCGACAGCGAAATGGCGCGCCGCCAGGATGCCGCGGTGCTCAGCTTCGCGCAGGGGAGCGCTCTCCTTATAAAGGAGGCTCAGTATACCGAGAAAGAATATGCCACGCGCAAAGGCTGGGGGCACAGCACTTATGATGATGCGGCGGCGTTCGCGGCGGCTGCCGGAGTAAAACGTCTGGCGCTTTTCCATCACGATCCCGACCATACCGATGAGATTATGAACGCTAATGTGAAACACTGCCAGGCTCTTCTCGGGGCGGCCGGGGTAAAAACGGAGTGCTTTGCGGCCTGGGACGGACTTAGGATCAACCTCTAAACGGTCATGAATAGTAACTACTGATAGACAGAATTCAGGAGTCAGAATTCAGAATAGCCTGCCAATAAGCCTCCAACAACTAAACCGCAAGCACAAACTGCTGGGACCTTTGCCACACCACCAGGTCATCAAATCTTGTCGCTGGCATCTTCATTCTGAATCCTGAATTCTGAATTCTGTCTACCTGAGCAGTTACCATGAATAATCAATATTTCCTTTGACTGGCAGCGGATCTTTTGTTATAATTGTTTTGATGGTAACTGCGGCAACGCCGCGGTTTCTTTGAAAAAGCGGTTTTTATTACGCCGCCGCGTTCTACGGAATACGGGCGGCGGCCCTATAGCCGGAGCGGCCTTGATTCCCTCCGACTGCGGGCTGATCATAGAAACTTAAAATATCGTTTTTGAAAAACCGGAAGCTGTAAAGTTCCGGCGCGGTTTGTTCGTTTGGGAAAGAGATTACAGCGATGGGGAAGAGATCGCTGTAGCCTCTTTACCCTGAGGAGCGGATTGATATGACAGAAGAAAACAAAGAAAACACGGCCCCGGCGGCAAAGCCCGAAGCGCAGGCGCTCCCCGTGTCTCATAAGTTTCTCATCGGCCAAAAAGTGGGCATGACCCAGCTCTTTGACGTTGCGGGCAACCTTCACGCCGTTACCGTCGTGAAAGCCGGGCCGTGTTGCGTGGCCTACACTCGCACCAGGGAAAAAGACGGCTACCAGGCCGTTTGCCTCGGCTTCGGGCACAAGGTTGAGCGCCGCGCCAACTGTGCCGAGAAAGGCCTGGCCAGGAAGCTCGATATGAAGCCTATACAGCGCCTGAAGGAATTCCGCGTGGCCGACCTGGCCGGCGCCGCGCCCGGCCAGACCGCCGGCGTTGAACGCTTCGCCGAGGGCGAATATGTGGACCTGCAGGGCATAAGCAAGGGCAAGGGTTTTGCCGGCGGCATGAAGCGCCACGGCTTCCACGGCGGCCCCGCCTCACACGGCGCTTCCGACAAGGAAAGGGCTCCCGGTTCGCTTGGTTCCCGCCGCTCCCTCGGGCGTGTGCTTCCCGGCCAGCGCATGGCCGGCCACATGGGCGTGGTCACGGTTTCTGTGCAGAAAGTGAAAATAGTGAAAATCATATCCGAAGAGAACCTGCTACTCGTGAACAGCGGCATTCCCGGCTCCAACGGCAGTATGGTTTATATAACCCTGGCCAATAAGAAAGTCAGCGTGCCTGCCGCAGTGAACCTTAAGGCGAAAGCCAGGAAGGACGCTATAAAGCCCGCATCAAAGAAACCGGCGCCCAGAAAGACAGAGGTAAAGGTAGAGTAAGAGTGCGGTTACTTTACCTAGTAGCTTGCAGTTCTTAACGGAGGCTGACGCAAGAGAAAAATATGGAAACAAAACTTTTAGACCTGCAAGGCAGGGAAGTAGGCAAGTTTGATCTGCCGGAAGTTATTTTCTCCGTCAAGCCCGACCCCTGTTTCCTGCACGAGGTAATGAAGTATTATCTGGCCAATAAGCACCGCGGCACCGCCTGCACCAAGACCCGCTCGGAAATATCCGGCGGCGGCAAGAAGCCGTGGAAGCAGAAGGGTACCGGCCGCGCCCGCGCAGGCTCAACCCGTTCTCCGATCTGGCGCAAGGGCGGCGTGGTGTTCGGACCCAAGCCCCGTTCTTTCCGCCAGTACCTGCCCATACAGAAGCTGCGGCAGGCCCTGATAGAGGCCCTCTCCGCCCGCGCCGCCGACGGCGCCGTGCTGATGGTAGAAAATCTCGCCCTTGAGGCAGCCAAAACCAGCTCCCTCAAAGGCCTGAGCAAATGTCTTAATGCCAGGAGCGTTCTGTTCATCACCGACAAGATGGATAGTAATTTTAAGACCGCGTCACGCAATATGACCGACTTCGGCTGGTGCCTGGCCAACAACCTGAACGCCTATGAAGTTATGCGCAACGAAAGGCTTGTTTTCACTACGGCCGGCCTCCAGGTACTCTCTGACAGCGTCAAGGCTATGCCAGTGCCGTACAAGAGCTATGCTCATCAAACGGCCAAGGAGGTAAAATGAACTTTACCGAAGTCCTCATTGCCCCCATAGTCAGCGAAAAAAGCGTGATTCTGAAAGACACACAGAACCGCTATACATTCAGGGTCAACCCCAAGTCCAATAAGAGCGAGATTAAGAAGGCTATCGAGACCCTCTTCAAAGTTAAAGTCACGGCGGTGCGCACCGCTAACTATACCGGCAAGCTCCACAAGGTGGGCCGTCACGAGGGTTACCGCTCAGACTGGAAAAAAGCGATAGTGACAGTGAAGGCCGGGCAGAAAATAAATGTGACCGATCTGCCGAAATAGAAACAGGAAGAGCAAAGATATGCCAATTAAATCATACAAACCCTACACTCCCTCGCGGCGCACGATGCAGATAGCCGACTTCTCGGAGATCACCAGAACCGAACCGGAAAAGAAACTGACTACAGGCATGCGTAAGCACGGCGGCCGCAATAACACCGGCATGATCATGGTCCGTCACCATGGCGGCGGACACCGTCGGCGTTACCGCGATATTGATTTCAAGCGCGAGAAATACGGCGTACCCGCGCGCGTCGCCGCTATTGAATACGATCCCAACAGGAACGCCCGCATAGCCCTGCTGTTTTACGCGGATGGCGACAAGCGCTACATACCGGCCCCGCTGGGTTTGGGCGTAGGCGCTTCCGTGATGAGCGGCCCCAAGGCTGAGATCCGCCTGGGCAACGCTCTGCCTATCGCCAACATCCCCGACGGTACCTTTATACACGCCATTGAAATGATCCCGGGCAGGGGCGCGCAGTTTGTGCGCGCGGCCGGCGCCCAGGCGCAGCTGATGGCCAAAGAGGGTGATTACGCCCTTGTGAAGATGCCCTCCGGCGAAATCCGCAAGGTGCTCAAGGCCTGTCTCGCAACCATCGGCCAGGTCGGAAATATAGAACACAATACCATAACCCTCGGCAAGGCGGGCCGTCAGCGCCACATAGGCGTGAAACCCACCGTGCGCGGCGGAGCCATGAACGCGTGCGACCATCCGCTCGGCGGCGGCCGCGGCCGTTCCAAGGGTAATAATGTGCCGCGTTCCCCGTGGAACCAACCCTCAAAGGGCTTCAAGACCAGAACCAAATCAAAAATATGGGGCTGGATGATAGTGCAGGACAGGCGCAAAGCTGCGACCGCCTAAACGGAGAAATACAATGAGCAGATCTTCTAAAAAAGGCCCTTTTGTAGACCAGAAACTTCTGGCTAAGGTACAGGCTTCGGTGCAGTCCGGGGACAAGAGGCAGATAAAGACTTGGGCCCGCGCCTGCACCATAACCCCAGAATTCATCGGACAGACGTTGATGGTGCACAACGGCCGCAAGTTCCTGCCGGTGTACGTGAACGAGCGTATGGTCGGCCACAAGTTGGGCGAGTTTTCTTTCCCCAGGCTGTTCAAGGGCCACGGTCAGTCGCATACCAAGGACGCGACTGCGCTTACTTAAAGTAGTAAGGATTAAGCGGTAAGGATTAAACTTAATCCTTAATCCTGGCAAGAACTCAAACGGAGAAATTTATGGAAGCTAAATGTCATCTCAGATACCAGCGCTTCGGTCGCCGCAAGGTAGCTCAGCTGCTGGACGCGGTAAGAGGTAAGTCGCTTTTCGAGGCGAAATACATACTGGAGAGTCTCCCCAGGATCGCTACCGACATAGTGGATAAGGCCATTCGGTCCGCCGGCGCCAACCTCTCGGTGAAGCTCGGTCGCAAGGTTGACCTTAAGGCCGTCTGGGTTACGGAAGCCAGCGCCGATCAGGGCCCGATGAAAATGCTGCGGCGCGTGCAGCCCGGCCCGCAGGGCCGCGCAATGCCGTTCAAGCGCAAGATGTGCCACATAAACGTGGTTGTTTCGGATACCAAGGAGGCGAAGCGCCCGGCGCGGAATTAATATGGGTCAAAAAATTCATCCCAGAGGTTTAAGGCTCGGCTATATTCAGGACTGGCAGTCCCGTTGGTTCTCTCCTAAGAAGATGCCGGAGCTGATCGGTGAAGATTTTGAGATACGGCGCATGGTTGCAGAAAGGTTTCAACTGGCCTCCGTCAGCTGGGTGGACATTGAGCGCGCCGGCGCCTACCTCAAGGCGACCATACACACCGCCCGCCCCGGCGTGGTTATAGGCCGCAAAGGCGCGGACATAGAGAACCTCAAAAAAGACATTGAGCGCCTCACCAAGCGTAAAGTTTACATTAACGTTTCCGAGATAAAGATTCCCGAACTCGACCCCCGCCTGGTGGGTCAGTCGGTGGCGCAGCAGTTGGAAAAACGCATCTCCTTCAAGCGCGCCATCAAGCGCGCGATGGAGCGCACGATGGGTTCCGGAGCCCTCGGCATAAAAGTGATGGCCTCCGGCCGTCTCGGCGGCGCTGAAATAGCCCGCCGCGAATGGTTTCGTAAAGGCCGCGTGCCGCTACAGACCATTTCCGCCGACATTGATTACGGTTTAACCGAAGCCAATACCAGCATGGGCAAGATCGGTATAAAGGTCTGGATCTTCAAGAAGCTGTTTTTCGCGAAGACCCCTCGCGAACTGCGCGAACAGTTGCTGCGCATGGAAGCCGAGAATCCGACTGAAATACCCGTGATGGACGAATCAGCGCAGGCCCGCAGGGACGCCCACCCCGGCGCGTGAGGAAAGGCTATAAGGATGAAGGCTGAAGGATAAGGAAAAAGAGCTGCGCATTACTTTGAGGAGCAATAATTATGTTAATGCCTAAGAGGGTAAAATACCGAAAAACGCATTCAGCCCCGCGCATAAAGGGCTTCGCGAAGAGCGGCACGACGCTGGCTTTCGGGGAGTTCGGTCTGAAGGCCCTTGAACCGCGCTGGATAACCGCGCGCCAGATAGAAGCCTGCCGCGTGTGTATTGTGCGCTATCTGCGTAAGAAAGGCAAGATCTGGATACGCATATTCCCGGACAAGGCCATTACCAAGCACCCCGCCGAAACCCGCATGGGCAAGGGTAAGGGCGCGCCAGACCACTGGGTGGCCGTTGTGAAGCCTGGCAGGATGCTGTTTGAGGTGGAAGGACTGGATCTCGCGACCGCCAAAGAAGCTTTTATCCGTGCCGGACACAAGTTGCCGATAAAGACCCGGTTAGTGTGCCGTGAGTAAGGAGCCGTTCTTATGAAAAGAAAAGACAAGGAAACCCTGAAGAATATGGGCGACCCGGAAATGAAGGCGCAGGCAGCGGACCTCAAGAAGCGGATTTTTCAGCTTAAGTTCAAACGCACCACCTCGCCGATTGAAAACCCGCTGGCGCTGCGCACCGCCCGCCGCAAGATAGCCGTGATAAACACCTGGCTGAGGCAGCGCGAGCTGGCGAAGTCCAAAACTGCCGCAGAGGTTAAAAAATGAACGAAAAAACAGAAAACACCGAAAAGAGAGCCAAGCGGAAAGTTTTGCGCGGCGTGGTCGTTTCCGACAAGATGACCAAGACCCGCGTGGTCAGCGTGGATCACGTCATCAGGCACGCCGTGTATGCCAAGACCCTCAGGCGTCACCGCAAATTCTACGCCCACGACGAGGCCGGCGAGTCGAAGAGCGGGGATCTGGTGGAGATCACCAGCACCCGCCCCCTGTCCGCGCTGAAGCGCTGGCGGATCAGCCGCATAGTTGAGAAGGCCTCGAAATAGAGCTGAAGCTCTGATAACGGAGAAAGATCCATGATACAGTTGAGAACAATGCTGAACGTAGCCGATAATTCCGGCGCCCGCAAGCTCATGTGTTTCCACGTGATGGGCGGCAGCTATAGGCGCTACGCTTTTCTGGGAGACACGGTAGTCTGCTCGGTGAAGGACGCCATCCCGCACGGCGCCATAAAAAAGGGCGAGGTTGTGAAGGCCGTGGTGGTGCGCGTGAGGAAGGAAGTGCGTCGCTCAGACGGCTCCTACATACGCTTTGACGACAACGCCGTCTGCATAATAGATGAGAACGGCGAGCCCAGGGGGACCCGCGTTTTCGGTCCGGTGGCCCGCGAGTTGCGCGCGAAGAACTATCTCAAAATAGTCTCGCTCGCTCCGGAAGTAATTTAGTGAAGAAGGGTTACAGTGATTTTATCCGGGGCACATCCCTCTAAATCGTTCTGTCATCGCTGGAATCTCTTACTAATGAGGCGGAAAATATGCTCAAACTCAAGAAAAAAGATACGGTCATAGTGATAGCCGGCAAGGATAAGGGAAAGAAAGGCGAAGTAAAAGAAGTCATGCCCGTTGAGCGCAAGGTGGTTGTGATGGGGATAAACATAGTCTCCAGGCACAAGAAGACCACCAAGGAAAAACCCGGCGGCGTTCATAAGATGGAAGCCCCCATGAGCATTTCCAACGTGCAGCTGATCTGTCCCAAGTGCGGCAAACCCGCCCGCGTGAAAATTTCCATACAGGGCGGCGAAAAGCTTCGCGCCTGCAAGAAATGCGGCGAAGTGATAATCTAAAGAGGTAATTTACATGGCGAAGGAAATCCCCAAAGAAAATTCTAAAGAGCAACAGAAGACGCATAAGAGGGAGCAGCACCAGAAGGTCCAGGCGACCGAAGTTCCCAAAGGCGCTGTTGCTCCCATGCCCAGGGGCTACAAAGTGCGCATGACCGACCTGTACCTCGGCACGGTGCGGTCGGCGCTTATGAAGGATTTCAGCCTTTCTTCCCCGATGGCCGCGCCCAGGATTACCAAGATCGTCATAAACATAGGCGTCAGCGAGGCCAAGGAAAATATACAGGCGCTGGATCTGGCTAGGGAAGACCTGATGGTTATTTCCGGGCAGGCTCCCCAGATACGCCGCGCGAAGAAATCCATCTCTAACTTCAAGTTGCGGGAGGGCATGCCCATAGCCGTGCGCGTGACGCTGCGCGGGACGCGGATGTACGAGTTCTTTGACCGCTTCGTGTCGATCTCCGTGCCGCGTATGCGCGATTTTCAGGGCATTGACCCCAAGTTTTTTGACGGGCGCGGCAACCTGAATATGGGCCTGCGCGAGCACCACATCTTCCCCGAAGTCAATATGGAAAAGTCGCCCAAAGCGCGTGGCATGAACATAACCTTCGTGACCACCGCAGGTGACGACAAGAAGGGCCAGGCCCTGCTGGAATATATGGGCATGCCTTTTAAGAAGGCTGACAAACTAGTGTAGTGTCCCGCAAATAGCTGGCCATTTGAAGGCTCAGATTTGAGACGGATGCGAGGCGCGATGACGAAAACATACTATACGTATTTTAAGGAAGAGC
>CAZYFL010000053.1:0-10713 GCA_964646805.1 uncultured Elusimicrobiaceae bacterium
CGGCGGTCTCATTCTGGCTCCTGAATTCTGACTTCTGGCTACCTGAGTAGTTACCTATTTATAACTATTCAGGTTACAACTATTTCACGTTCAGCGTTATCCCGGATGAATGCGCCGCGAACTCGGGCGCGTACATTGACTGTATCACCGCCGCCCCGGCCTTAAAAGTTCCCGGCGTCGTCGGACGCAGACGGTACTTAAGCGCGTACTCGCCGTGCGGCAGCCACTCCACGAAGAAGTTGGTCAGCGAATCCCTCGGCTCCTCATAGCGCGCCGGTTGATCCCATTTCCAGCCGCTGTTCAATGTCTCCGCCTCAAAGCCCGCGATCTTGGGGTCCTTCAAATGCACATATTCAAACTGACTGCGGGTATTCACCGTCAAATGTACCTCAACCTGATCTCCTACCGCCACCGTAGCGCCGTCGGAAAGGGGCTTCAAAACATAATTGTCCCCTTCTTTTTCCCGCAGGAAATACTTCCTTGAGACGTTCATCATGCCCGCAGGGGATTCTTCCACGGTTTTGTCCGTGGCGTATATCCCTGTAAAAGCGGCAAAAGCGAGCCCCGGCCCCTTTTTCCACACTACAGGCGACATGTCTTTCCTGTCTATTTCAACCCCGTATTTGGACCAGCGCAGCGGCTTCGCCACCCAGTCAAAAGGCTTCAGTTCCAGGGTCTCCGCCGTGTTCCCCCATTTAAGGTCAAACGTCTCCGATTTGTCCAGCGAGCCTTTCGCCTTCATCACGTCCAATAGCGAATAAATAGCCGCCGCGGAAGTCCTGGTAGACTTCCATTCGTTGGCCTTGCGGTTGAAAAGCAGCCAGCGCACCAAGCCCGCTATCTTAGGGTCCCCCGGGCGCACCGCCAGCAGCGTTCTGAGAAGAAAGGCGTGTTTCTCCACAGTATCGTTATACCACAGCCAGGAAATTTTCTCCGGGGTCCAATAAACCCCTGCGATATCGTCGGAACGCGCCCCGTCCATAGCCCGGGCCAGGTAGCTTTCCGCCTTGGCTTTCTCCCCTAGGCGCAGGTAGACATAAGCGGCGTAAGCCTTGCCGAAAGCCGTCATGGCGTTGGAATGTTTGTCGGCGTAGTCAACCCAAACTTTGGCGTAATCCCTTGCTGTCGCGCCCTCAACCCAAGCTGCCGGGAAAGAAGTCACTACATATGCCGCATAAAGTATCAGCGAGGTCTGGTCCTCCTCCGGTTTCATGTGTCTGGGAATTTCCCCCAGTACATAAGCCAACGCCTTTTTCGCCATGTCCTGCGGTATCTCCACACCGTAGCGCGCGGCCTCGGCCAGACCCTCCAGCACATAAAGCGTCATATGCAGGTTGGGATGACCGCCGGGGAACCAGGGGAAAGAACCGTCGGGATACTGATAAGCCTTCAGCTTTGAGAGGACATCTTCCTTTTCCATCGAGACTACTTTCGGATCCAGCATGTCCACTGCAGGCCAGTAGGGCCGGCGGCCGGACTCACGCTCCCAGGGCGTTTCCATAAGGCTCATCAGCCGCGCCGGGTTGTCGCGCTCCCACTCCGGAGTAAGCGCGGTCCGCTTCGGAATTCTGGCCGCGGAGGCGCGCAACTCAGGGTATTTGTTATAGAAGCTGTTGGTTATGGCCAGCGGCACATACCGGTTAAGCAGCTGTTCTACGCACTCGTACGGGTAATGCACCAGGAAAGGCAGGCTGTTAAGCACGGTAAGAATAAGCTGCGGTTGTATTTCCAGATGCAGGGATTCCACTACGCGGGTGGGGTCGGCGATTTCCAGTTCCGGCAGCCTGAAAGTTTTGGAAGAGTTGCCGTCAAGAGACGCCACTCCGGAGGCTATCAACCGCTCCCTGGAAGGCAGGACTGGCAGATCGTTCTCCTGCGCGTCGGCAAGCTCCCCGGCCCTGGCCACGGCGCGCACTTTATAAACGGCAGTCCCGCGCGGCGCCTCCATATCCCAGTATACTGATACCGTACCGTTCGGCTTTACAGAGAAATTCCGCGCGGGTTCTTTTATGCCGAACTTCTCCTGCGCCTGCCCGCCGTCCAACGTTACGGACAGGGCCGCTTCACCAGAAAGCTCTCCGGCTGTGTCGTTAGTCACAACGGCGGTCAGCCTGGATTTGTCCCCCTCGCGGAAGAACCTGGGGATATCCAACCGCACCATAAGGTCTTTTTTTGTCACGGTCCCGGCGGCGAAGGAGCCGCGCCGCGCGTCGCGGGTAAGCAGATAGGAACTTATCTTCCACGCGGTGAGGCGCTCCGGTATAGTAAAGGAGAATTTACCCGCGCCTTTAATAACCTTCAGTTGGGGGTTGTAATAGGCCGTCTCGGAAAAGTCTGTGCGCGCCTTAGCTTCGGGCTCGGCCCGCGCCGGGGCTGTAACGGGAACCGTTCCCTTCTTCTCCACGCTTTTTGACTTGGACCTGATCTCGGCCAGATTTGACAGGGAGGCCATGCCATCCTCCCTGGAAGCCTTGCCTTCAGCGAAATAACCCCGGACGGAACCGCCGAATGAAGTCCGGTCATAAAGATCTGGAGAAATGCGTAGCGAGGCCAGACGTTCCTCCGCCGTGGCCAGCCTGAAGGCGTCCAACATACGCTGTATCAACCCTGTCCGTATGGGCAGTCCCACCGAATAGGGAGTAAACAGCGAACCCCAGGCTTCCCCTGAAGAGCGCCGTGCGGGATACAGAGCGTCGCCCCAGAAGCCGGCGTCGCTCCCGTAATATTCAAGCGACCGGTCAAATATCTTTACCCGCGCCTCGCCGGAGGCTGGCCTGCCGGCGTGATCCTTCGCCAACAGCCGCCAGGAAACCTTCTGCCCCGGCGTCAGCGTTTTGTCGTAATCAAGCGAGAGCGAAATATTCTTATCTTTAAGCGGCACTTCCGCGCTGTCCATGGCGGAATACACCTTAAAATCCCCGGCCCCGAACCAGCGCAGCCCAAAACCGCCGCGGTGTTCGCCGGCAACTTTCAGGCTGAAGATTGAAAGACCGCCGTCCTGCACGGTCTCGCGGGACAGCATAAACTGACCGGCCAGGACTTCTACGTATTTGACTCCTTTCAGGGCCGAGGCCCCTATAAGCACCCTGGCGGTTTCCCCTGCCTGGTATGAGGCGTGCTCAAACAGGGCCACCGGCGGCAGTTTAAGGGCGGCGTTTTTACGGCTGTCCGGCGAGGCCGAAATTATTATAACCTGCGACTCGCTTTCGCCTCCCCAGGGATCCTTTGCTTTAAGTTTAAGGCGGTAAACCCCGGGCGCAAGATTCTTAAGTTTTATTCTGGCCGCGGCCGGCTTTGTAAATTTTATATTTCCCTTCCCAACCTGCGGCCCGTCGGGAACCTGGCTGAAAGCCTGTTCCAGCGAGGGATTGTTGCCGAAATGCCCCCACTGTTCGCTGAATTGTGCCGCTTCGCTCCTCCCGGCTTTCTCAAGCCGGTAAAGCGCATACTCCGCAGCCCCCTCCTGCTGCACGTCATTGAGGTCCATAAGCCGGGTAGCGATAGAAACCGGCTTTTCAGGAGTAAAAAAACCGGCCTCCGGCTTTATGTCAAACAAATAAGCCTTTGACCCTGCCCTGTAAGAGCGAGAGTCGGTTATGGCGCGTCCGCCGGCGTCGCGCGCCTCCGCCTCCACCTGGTAGGATGACGGGTAAGCCGCGTAAGCTTCGCTTTCGGGCTGCGGAATGAAGCTGAAGCTGAAACTCCCGTCGTCTCCGGTCTTTACTTCACCCGATGCCGCCTCGGAAGAGCCGGAATCGCCATAAAACCAGTTCCAGTACCGGCAGTACAGGGGAATATAGCGCGAGCGCTTCACACGGTATTTAACGGCGGCGCCGGGCACGGGGGAACCGAAGTAATATTTTACTTCCCCTGTTATTTCCGCTTTCTCGCCGTAACGGTAAGGTCTCTTAGCCTCGCCCAGTTTCACCTCAAACTCCGGCCGCTTGTACTCCTCCACTCCGAAGCCGGCCGTCCCGCTGAAATTATAGCCGTACTCGTTTATCCGGGCGGTAACGGAATACCCGCCCAGCAGGCGTCCCTCCGGGATTTTAAAGGAGCCGGCCGCGCTCCCCAGGCCGGTGAAAGGCAGGGCCTTTTTATAAACCTCCTGCCGGTTGGGGTCCCTCACGGTGACGGTCAGCGCGCCTTTCCCGTCGTAAACCCTGTAGCCGCGCGGCTCGCGCAGCAGCGCGGTAGCCTTAAACTTAACCTCCTGCCCCGGCCGGTAAAGCGGGCGGTCCGTCTCCACGAAAATATTCACCGGTTGCGGCACCTGCAGTCCGGCTGAAGCCTGCGAGTTCCAGTAGGCGTAAGCCCCGCCGCGGCTGAGAAGCGGATCAATTGAAAAATATTCGTTGGAAGGATAGGTCACGGCGAAAGATCGGCTGAAAAGCGCTGCGCCGTCCGCATCCGTCTTCAGAGCCGTCCTTTCCCAGCCTGAGTCAGTCTCATGATAAAAAACGTCAATACCGGCTCCGGGCAGCGGCCTGCCGGTAAGCGCGTTAACCGCGTAAAGACGGAACACGTCCGAGGACGCCCGTCGGGCGGGGGCCGCGGGGTCGTAGAGAAAACCCTCCGGGTCCCCCTTTATACCGGAAGTGCCCAGGAGAAAAATATCGGTTATATTAAGCGTCACGGCTTTCAGCAGCGAGGAGCCGTTCTCAAACCCGCTGTCGCCGGAGGCAATAACCACATAAAGGCCTTTCTTGAAAGCCGGCGAAGAAACTTCCTGTTCCTTGTATTGGCACGGGGCGGGATAATCAACCTTCTGCCGCCATTCAAGGTCCGCGTTTTTACCAAGGAAGCTCCGTACCGCCTCCTGTTGCAGGTACTTCACGCGGTACCAGCCCGGGTCGTCGTATTGGCCGATGGAGGACAGTTCCTGCGGCGAAGTTTTATAAGCTCTGAAATAAATCACCGGCAGGTTGCGGACGTTAACCTTGAGGGTTTTAGCGCCGGGCGGCGGGGCGAACGAGGCCGAAAGTTCCAGCACGGGCATTTCTATTCCGGCCCGCAATCCTGAGCAGAGCAGGGCCGGTTTTGATTTAGGAGCTTCCCCCTCCGCTTTCTTGCACAGGTCAACGGCGGCCTTAAAATCCGGCGCCTCCCGTTCCAGTACCGCCGCATGGTAAAACGCCCAACTCCGGCCGAGAGCCGTCTTAAAAGACGCGGCCCAGCCGTTAAGCGTCTGTATTGCCCTGGCACGCAGCCTGGCACGGTCAAAGGCGGCCACCCTCCCGCTGTGCTCAAAGGGAATCAGCAGGCGCTGCAACCGCCGGTACTCGCGCGCAAAACCCCCGACAGCGTATGATGAGCTTTCGTCTCCGAGAGAGGAACTCATTCCGGCGGCATCCTCAAAGATAGCCGCCGCTTTAAGCGCGGACGGCGCCGAGGCGCTGTAATCGGCGCGATAAACGGGCTCTACAAACCGGTCCGCCGGGGGAGGCGTGCCCGAATCTTCGGATTCATCCAACAGGTAATCTGTCCAGCGCAGCACGGCGAAGTCCCATAGCGTGGGAGTGTAGGCCAATTCGGCGCCTTTAAGTTCCATGAAATAATCCTGGCCCTCAAGCCGGTGTTTCAGCAGTTCCCCCCGCAGATCCCAAAGCGAGTCATAGTCGGCCTCTATCAGCCGATACCACTGGGCGGAGGTCAGCTTGGTGACATCCCTGGCCCCCTTCTGTATGTCGGAAGGCAGCGAGTCGTACTCCTGCAGAAACCGGCGGCCCGTCTCCGCCCTGAGCAGCAGGAACCTGCCCCGCCACAGCGGGTCCGACGGCAGTTTCATATCCGCCAGGCGCTGGGCAGCCTCGCCGTAGCGCAGTAGCAGGGCTTCGCATTCAGCGGAGCGATAAAGCGCTTTCAGGCCGTCTTCACCGGCGGCAACAGTAGCGGACGAATACGCCGTCAGCGCCTCCTGATAAAGACCTTTTAAAAAGAACTGGTCGGCCTTTTGCAGATCTGCGGCCCCGTACGCAAAGCGCGGAAAAAGCAGCATGGCTATAATTATTTTCACTTTATCCCCCAGCAGGTTATCAGAATTCGCCCAGCAGTATCTGCTCAAGTTCCAGTTCAACCCCGGTCCGCTCTTTTACTCTTGCGCGCACTTCGCCCATTAGGGCATAGATATCGGCGGCTGTCGCGCCGCCGGAGTTCACAATAAACCCGGCGTGCTTTACGGACACTTCCGCCCCGCCTATTTTATGCCCTTTCAACCCGGCCGCGTCTATAAGGCGCGAGGCGTAATCCCCGGGCGGCCTTTTAAAAACGCTGCCGGCCGACGGGAAATCCAGCGGCTGCTTAACCGCGCGGGCGGCCAGCGCGCGCAAGCGGTCCCGTATCAGCGCGGCGGGTTCCCCCCGTTCAAATTCAAACCTGGCGGAAAGCAGGGTAAGGCCGTCCAGACCTTCCACCCTGCGGTAGCCGGATTTAATATCCTTTTTACGCAGCTTAACAGTCTCCCCGGCCGCGTTAAAAGCCTCTATAGAAACCAGGCGTTCAAAAGTTTCCTGCCCGAAGGCCCCGGCGTTCATGCGCAGCGCCCCGCCCACGGAGCCCGGTATGCCGGAGGTTTTCTCAAAGCCGGCCAGGCCGCTTTCGGCTGTGAGACGCGCGACCTCGTCCCAGAGAGCTCCCGCCTGGGCCGTTACGGTTCCGCCGGAAACTTCTATGTTTGAAAGCCTTTCAGTCAGCGCGGTGACGCCGGAAAGTCCCCTGTCGCTTACCAGCACATTTGACCCGCGGCCCAGCGCCAGCAACGGCGCGGCGCCGGCGCGGCACCAGCCGGCCAGCCACAGGAGTTCCTCCGCGTCCGCGGGTTTTACAAGGACTTCAACCCTGCCCCCGGCGCGGTAGGTGGTAAAATTCGCCGCCGGTTCGTTAAAAAGGCAGTATTCCCCGAACTTTTTTTTAAGCGGAGAATAATCGGGCATTGTTAGGCTCTGTGACAAAATAATATAGCCATTTGGCTGGCCGCTTTTGGGCTACGCCTTTGCGTCATTCCGCTAAAGTACAGGTAGTACATGTCGCTACATGCCGCTTCGGCTCGCTCCAAAATCGACTCAGCCAAATGTCCATCTTATTCTGTCACAGAGCCTTATTCTTTAAGGACTTTTTTTATGCGCTTGAAGGCCCAGTCTATCTCTTTTCCGGTAATGACCAGCGGCGGCGCTAAACGTATGACATGGTCATGCGTCTCCTTGGCCAGCAGGCCCAATGCCAGCAGTTGCTCACAATAGGGGCGGGCGGGCGTGTCCAGCTCAATGCCTATAAGCAGGCCTTTGCCGCGCACTTCCTTAATATGCCTGCTCTTTATCGAGCGCAGCTTCTCCATGAAATACCGGCCCAGCTCAAAAGACTGCTCCACCAGCTTCTCCTCTACCAGTACCTTAAGCGCCATGCGCGACACGGCGCAGGCCAGCGGGTTGCCGCCGAAGGTGCTGCCGTGGTCGCCGGGGTTGAACACGCCCAATACGGCCCTGGAGGCCGCCACAGCGGACATCGGCATCACGCCGCCGCCCAGGGCCTTGCCCATTATGAGCATGTCCGGTTTCACGTCCTCATAATCGCAGGCGAATTTCCTGCCGGTGCGGCCGAAGCCTGTCTGTATCTCGTCCGCCACGAACAGCACGTTGTTGGTTTTGCACAATTCATAGGCGGCCCTGAGGTAACCCGCCGGCGGCACTATAATGCCTGCCTCGCCCTGTATGGGCTCAACTAGGAAAGCCGCCGTATTGGGATTGATAGCGGCCTTCAGCTCTTCCAGGCTGCCATAGTCCACTATCCTGAAGCCCGGGGTGAACGGCCCGAAGCCGTCCCTGTACTGCGTCTCCGTGGAGAAGGAAACTATGGAAATGGTGCGGCCATGGAAGTTATTGGAAGCTGCTATTATCTCGGCCTTCCCCTCCTGTATGCCCTTCACCTTGTAGCCCCATTTGCGCACGGCCTTTATGGCCGTCTCCACGGCCTCGGCGCCAGTGTTCATCGGCAGAACCATCTCGCAGCCGGTGAACTCGCAGAGTTCCTTGAAGAACGGGCCTATCTGGTCGTTATTGAAAGCGCGCGAAGTGAGCGTCACTTTCCTGGCCTGCATGCTCAGAGCCTTTATTATCCTGGGGTGCCTGTGGCCGTGGTTCAGCGCGGAGTAGGCGCTGAGCATATCCATGTATTTTTTACCTTCCGGGTCTTTTACCCATACGCCCCTGGCCTGGGAAATCACTATCGGGAGAGGATGGTAGTTGTTGGCCCCGTAATGTTCAGCCAGTTCTATAAACTTGAGGCTTTCCGTGTTCTGAGTCTGATTGGATTCCATTGTAAACTCCTAAAACTTCGCGCCGGCGCCCATTGAATAGCCGGTCTGGCCGTGCAGAATATTGTAAGCCCCGTAGACATAGAGCAGCGGCAGCGGGGAGAAGCGCACACCCACGGTATAGCGCGTTCTGGAGATGGTACCGCCAGCGCCGTTGAGCAGGGCGGACACATTCTTTATCTCCAGGCGGGTGCGGTCTATCCCTGCGCCCACATAGGGCTTTATAACCGGGATATTAAAAGAGGCCGCCGCGTCCAGCGACATATGGCTGCCCTTAAAGTAATCGTAGTTGATCGCGTCGTAATAGGCCGAAACTGACACGTCCGGAATGAACTTGGTCAGCGTGCCGCTCTTGAGCACCTGATAGCGCAGACCGCCTCCTATTATGGAGAAACCGGAATAACCTATGCCGCGCACCATAACGTCAGCGCCTGTTAAAGGCAGCGCTGCGCCCGCGTGCAGCATGGCGGCGCCGAAAGTGTCCACGCCCGCGTCGCGCAGTATCCGGTTTTCCGGGCTGGGTTTGGCCTGCAGGGTAGCGGCCAGACCGGCCTCAAAGCCGGGAAAACCTATGGCGCGGCCGGAGTTGAAGTCATTGGCGCCTAAAATCCCGCCTAAGTCCGCGGCAAAAGGCTTAAGGTAAGCGTCCTGCACGTTTGCCTTGAATTTGGAAAACGGATCGGCCTTTACCCCGGTCGCCAGCAACGGCAGCATACAAAACAAAAGCATCAGTTTTTTCATTTGTTCCTCCTTAAATTCGGGCCCTCAGGCCCTGTCCTCTTATTATTACAAAATAATGGCGAAAACGAAAGCGTCCCGGGACGCTACACGATATGTCCAATTATGTTTTGCTATCATTGAACCATGGATTTTCTGCCGATGACGCCTGAAGAGGTCAAAAAATTGAGGTGGGATGCCGTGGACGTTGTGCTGGTAACCGGCGATGCCTACGTTGACCATCCCTCTTTCGCCATGGCGCTGATAGGCAGGGCGCTGGAGGCGGAAGGTCTGCGGGTTGCCATATTGGCCCAGCCGCGCTGGGAGAACTGCGCCGATTTCAAAAAGTTCGGCAGGCCGCGCCTGTTCTTCGGCATTTCAGCCGGGAACATGGACTCAATGATAAATAAGTACACCCACAACAGAAGGATCCGCTCCTCCGATGATTTCTCCCCTGGGGCGCGCCCCGGCCTGCGCCCCGACAGGGCCGCTATAATCTATTCCCAACGCGCCCGCGAGGCTTACCCCGGCGCCCCCATAGTGCTGGGCGGAATAGAGGCCGCCATGCGCCGCTTCGCCCACTACGACTACTGGTCCGACAAGGTGCGCAAGAGCGTACTGCTGGATGCCAGGGCGGATTTGCTGGTTTACGGCATGGGCGAGCGTCAGGTGAGGGAAATAGCCGCCCGGCTGAATGCCGGTGAAAAAATTTCAACTTTAAGGGATATACGAGGCACCGCCTACCCCCTGGGCGCACGGGAAACAGCGGAGCTCAATATTCCCGGCGCCCTGGAACTGCCCTCCGCCGGGGAGGTCGCCGTGGACAGGGTGAAATTTTCTACAGCTACCCGTATAATTTACGAGGAGTCCAACCCTTACAACGCAAGGCCCCTCGTGCAGAAAAGCGAAGGCAGGGCCGTGGTGCAGAATCCCCCCGCTCTGCCGCTTTCCACTGAGGAAATGGACGCCATATATGGCCTGCCGTTTACGAAGCGCCAGCATCCCTCCTATCAGGAGCCGGTTCCGGCTCTTGAGATGATAAAGGACTCCATTGTTATACACCGCGGCTGTTTCGGCGGCTGCGCTTTCTGCTCGCTGGCCCTGCACCAGGGCCGCTTTATCCAGAGCCGTAGCGAAATTTCCGTGGAAGCCGAAACCCGCAACCTCCTGGCCGCCCCGCGCTGCTCAGGAAATGTTTCAGACCTCGGCGCCCCGTCCGCAAACATGTACAGGATGGGCGGCAAAGATATGGAAATATGCAGGCAGTGCAGAAAGCTCTCCTGTCTGCACCCCGCAATCTGCCCTAACCTCGGCACGGACCACAAACCGCTGCTGTCGCTGATGCGCAGAATAAGGGCTGTCAAAGGCCTGAGAAAAGCTTTTGTGGCCAGCGGGATACGAATGGACCTGGCGCTGAAGTGCGGAGAATATATTTCCGAGATCGCGCGCTTTCACACCGGCGGCCAGCTTAAAGTGGCGCCCGAGCATATTTCCCCCGGTGTACTCTCGGTAATGAAAAAGCCTTCCGTGAAAATTTTCAGGGAATTCGCGGAAAAATTCCTGACTGAGTCAAAGAAGGCGGGCAGGGAGCAGTACTTGGCGCTTTACTTTATTTCCGCCCACCCCGGATCTACGCTGGCTGACATGGCGGATCTGGCCGTTTTCCTGAAGGAGCGGCGCATACGCCC
>CAZYFL010000054.1:0-10610 GCA_964646805.1 uncultured Elusimicrobiaceae bacterium
CCGCTAAGACGGTGAGAAGCGTGATATGATTCTTCTGGTTCTTCGATAAGAATTATTGGCTCCAGTTTGGGATGATTCTCCTTCCCAATCCAAGTCAATTCAAGTTTTGTTTTCATGGTTTTGTAGCCAATACGTCACTGATGGCTTTATGGCTAATTACGGCGCCCTTTCCGGGATTTACCATAGGGACACCGCACTGCGGTTTCCCCTTAGGCGGACTGTCAGCGGCCTAGTTTTTCTAATTCCGTCAGCCATTCATTAAAATGACGGCATTTTGCGCGCAAAACAGGCAAGCCTATGTGATTTGCAATTATAGGGCCGGCAGATTTTTTATCGTAAGCTGGAATCTGTTTTATTATTCGTTTGGACGGGGCGGTTTCGGGGTTGTCATTAATAAGTTCCGGATTGGGTGAATCGGCGACATCTTTGACCAAATTTTGTATTTCCCGCCCGCATGCCGGATACTGCCTTTCAATTTTTTGCAGGTCGGAAAAAAGAAGAGCCTCAAACTCATAAAGCTGAAAATACGGGATAAACCGTGGATACTTTATTTCGTTTTTTAGCGCATTCTCAAGAAACTTGACTTTACTGTAAGGGTCTGTTTCCCCTTGCGCCCCACCATACCCCGGAAAATCATTTGGCAAGGCATATAAATCAAACATGGTCGTAAACCATGAGTCGGCGTTGTCATCTTCTTTAGTCCATCGGCCGATATCATTATATGTTTTTTGCCAATCAAGGATACCGCCTTTGTATTTGCGTGAGGAGGTCTTTTTATGCGCTATCAGCTTGCCATCTGCGCTAATGTTAAAATTGCCCAAATGGAGCGAAAGGGTATCTCTTTGGAAAGTTTCTTCCGTTTGGCCTTCAAGAAAAAAATGGAGACGTATCATTGTGGTCTGCCTCCAATTACATTTTTTCGCCATAGTTCAGAAAGACTGTAATCTTCAAGCCAGCCTTCCAACTTTGTGCCGGATAGGCGCGTGAAAGTACTTTCTCTGTTTTTTCTTTCCACCACTACAACATCTTCAGGCTCAAAACAATCAATAAGTTGGGCTGATTGTGTCGCTATAATGACCTGTATCAGCTTTGACGCTCCTTTTAATAAACCGCCCAGTATTTCTATTGCATAAGGGTGCAGGCCCAATTCCGGTTCATCTATTATTAAAACATCAGGCAACGACGCTTCCGGCTGAAGTAAGAGAGCCACCAACGCCATAGTTCTGAGCATTCCATCAGCCGCCATATTAGCGCTAAACAGCATATCGCTATTTTTTTCTTTCCACCGCAATAATATGCCTTGTCCTTCAGGTTCTAAAACGTAGTCATAAAAGAACGGTAGTATCAATCTTGTTGTTTCCACTATTCTCTGATAGTATTGCGGTTGCCGAGTTTTTAATCCATATAGGAACGCGGGCAAGTTTGCTCCTTCGTCTTCAAGGTACAATGTTTTACTAATGTCGCTCTTGGCGCGTATCCCTGATGTAAATGATGTGTTGTGGAATTGGCGAACCCATATTTTTTGAATAAGTTGATAGGTCTTATATGCGGCTTTCATGTCTGTAGCCGATGTCGGGGTAGACTCATTGGCATATTTAGCAAAATTAGATTCCACGGCCCCATTCGCCCATGTGAGGGGTTTGCTATCATAATTTAGCGTGGAATAGCAATACCCTTCTTTACCAAACACAAGAGTGTCGTTTGCGGCGAATACAAGCGTAAAAAAATACTCGTTATGCCATTCCCCGTCATTTATAGAAATAGCGCCTTCAAAAGGAGAGGTCCTTTTGCCATCAAATAATAAATTGCTCGCTCCCGCCGCATATTTTGCTACATACAATCCAAGCTGTTCGTGCATTACATGCGCCATTATTTTAAAAAACGAGATAAAATTGGATTTGCCCGCGCCATTGGCTCCAATTAAGATGGTTAGCGGCTTAAGGTCAAAATCCTTAAGTTCTCGTATGGTCTTAAAACCTTTTATTGTGAGTTTTTCAATTCTAGGACGCATAATAATTCTCCTATGCCAATATGCCGGCGGACATAAGGCGGTGGAAGTCTTCCTCTATTTTCATATACCACATTAATTGTATCAATCTGCCGGCCATTTTACTTTTAAAAAGGAGCCAGGCTCCTTTTTATTTAAGTTTCTCCGCCAGCTGCTTTCCCGCCGCCGTCAGCCGGTATTTCTGCAGTCGGCTGATGGGTTTGTCGGGGGAGGGTGTATTCAATGATCCCTTCCCTGCGTAATACACGGTTTATTAGGAGCGAGTTTCTTTCCTCGCACGCATAATGGCGGCCACATGGGTTGCGTCCACATCAAACTCGACCGGCGGGTTGCCGTTCTTCTTCAACTCCGCCTGGGCGATTTGGATGCCCATCCCGAAGCGCTGGACCAGTCCAAGCACACGCATAGCGTCCGCCAGATTGGGATTGCGGTAGTCGGTTACGCCGGGCTGACCAAACTTTGCTACCGTTACCTCTCCGAATGGGCCGCCTGGATTAAGGATTTCCACGCGGTCGTTGAACCAATATACACGAGCGGGAGCATTGGTGGCCTCATAGGCGCGGTGCATCACCGCGTTGCGGATCAACTGCTGAAGGGCCTCGCGCGGGTAGCGGCTGCTACGGATCTCGCGGTCTGCGCCGGTGATATCCACGGCTGTACGGTTATGGGCGTCAAGTTTTTCGCCGAGCCGGCGGATCATGTGAGTAAGCGGGCCTTCGCAAAGCGTCTCATCAATTACCGGGTCAGACCATTGTGTGCCGTCAATGCGCAAGAACTGTATGTATGCGCAGGGAATGCGTTCGCGCGGATTGCGCGCCAGGGCCAGCACACCCGTCACGGTCGGCGTGGGTTCATCCACGCCGACGATCAGGCGGCAGGTTGCCAGACGTTGCTCGTACGTGCGCTCATTGGCAGCCAATACCTCTTGGGCGAACGCTCCGGGCAGGTAGTCATCCTCAAACATGGCCCGGCTGAAGTCGCTCAGCGGACAAACAGGCCATGGCCGCACATCAAAGGGAATGTCCCGATAACGCCGCTTCTCGTTAAGTATTCGCTCATCCTGCGCGGTGGCGATGCCGCGGCGGGGTCCGGTGCGAATCCAGATGCGCCCCCGATAGCGCACGGGTGGCGCATCCGCGGGCCGCACGGTCACAATTGCCATGCTCGCGCCCTTGAGCGTTCGTCTCTCTACCAGGATGGTCGGTGGCGGGAGCATGTTGCCGTCCGTCTTGATATCCGACAGCGTACGAAGCAATTCGTCAGTGATTACCTGCCCGGAAGGCGTTCCATCGTCCCTGGCGCCAACGAACAATATGCCCGGCTTGCGGTGGTCAGGCAGATCATTAGCAAACGCGCACACGGCCTGGCGCCCGGTGTCCGGAGACTCCCCGTTCCATGATTCCTTGCGTTCTGCGCAGTCGGATTCAAGATCGTCAAGCAAGGTTGTCAGTTCGGCATCAGAGCAGGTCATATATATCTCCTACATATCATCCCTAATTTTATCATAAGCTCTCCAGAGGATAAAGCTTCAGCCCTCTTTCTCCCCCGCACCGGCACTGCCAATGGGTCCCGGTCTTGTTTTTGGTCGGCAATGAGCCGCATTTCGGGCAGATTATAGCATCGGTAAAAAGGAGCCTGGCTCCTTTTTATTTAAGTTCCCCCGCCAGCCGCTTTCCCGCCGCCGTCAGTTGGTATTTCTGCAGTCGGCTGTTGGGCTTGTCGGGGAGGGTGTATTCAATGATTCCCTCCCGGCGTAATATACGGATCATTCGGTTGACAACTCCGGACACTCTGGCATGACCGAGTGCGGTTGCGATCTCTGCGCGGGACAAGGCGCGTACCTGAAGAACAGTAACGATGCGGTCATGTATTGACTCTAGCCCGACTCTAGCCCCCGACTCTAGCCCGACTCTAGCCCTTGACTCTAATCCCGGCTTTAATCGCGCAACTGGCGCCCCGCCTGGCGGGATGACTTTTCCTAGTACCGGGGTCAGGGGAACGATGGCCGTGAACATATCATCCTCAATAAAGGACGGTGAACCGGCGCCGGGCGCGTAGAACGGAAGATATTTGGTGACATTATTAACTCCGGACCCCAATTCCTCGTAGCGGCCGAGCTGGATCAAAAACTTGCAAAGGGTTGGATTCTTCGGATAGGGAGTGAAGTGCGCGGGATCAATGAGGCCGCGACCATGGGGGATGTTAGGATTCTTGAACTCCACCCGGTCACTGTAGATGATCATTGTGGCCGGGGCGACACTGGTGTATTCACGGTGGGCGATAATATTTGCCACCAGCTCACGGAAGATGCGGGCGCGCAGGCTTATGCTGGAGGTCCCTTCAAGATAGAATGGGTCGTCAAGGTGTTTTTCTATAAAACTCATGAGCAGATCAAAAGCGTCAACCAGATTGGTGCGCACAATCAGCCGGTCGTCGTAGCGGTCAGTGTCGCGCCGACGCAGGAGGGCGTCAAACTTGTAACCCGGCGCGACGCTTTGGATGATTTCGTCCGTGCCGAACATCAGGGCTGCGGCAAGAGTGTAACCATTTTTGCCGGTAAGCATATCCTTGCGCGCAAAGCCGGCGATGCGCAGCAGCTCGTCCGGAGATAAGCCGGACCATGGATGCTGCGGACTACGCTGACGCATTAGGTCCCTGGTCTTTTCAAAGAGATCCGGTCGGAGATCGGCCATCTCCAGATAAGGCAAAACACGCTGCTCGGTGAAGAAACCCGCCTTGCGATTGACCAGATCGGCGATGCGATTCAGATCTGTAATACGATAGTCCCCTTCCTCGCTGCGAAGGAATACTCGACCCACGGTTAGATGTACTTGGGAACTGACGGGAACCTGTACTTTGATAACCCATTTACCGCCAATTTCCTCCGCATGGGGGAAAAGCAGACAGGGCGGGTCCAGTTTGCCGGGATTGTTGGACAGGCTGGCGATCTCAGATTTCAGGCGCTCCACAACATCGGGGGCAATGCCGGTAACGCCACCGTCATCAGCCACCCCAAGAATAATCAGCCCGCCCTCAAGGTTGAGGAAGGCGCAAACGGTTTCAAAGAAGGTTTTGGGCAGGTCTCTGGCAGCCTCTTTGAATTCCAAAGCGAGGTTTTCGCGCGACCCGAAGGGGCGGATGGGTAATGGCCCCGCATTGCTCTTTTTTTTAGGTGTTTGTCCCATAATCTATACCCCTTTGGGTACCTCCCATCTTATTGTAAACAGTTCTTCCTGTTTTTGCTGCATATTCAGTTTCGCTTCTACGTTGGCAAGCAAATCGTCTTTCTGTTTTTCAATATCTTCCTGGGCCTCAAAAAGCGTTTTTCGTTTTTCGTTGCGTCTGTGTTCGGCTATGGCCGCTTTTTTACGAAGCTCTACTTTAGTTACCAGGTCCACTGCCTGAAGAGCTTCCCGTTTAAGCGAGGTTATTTCTTTCTGCAAAACGCCAAGTTCTGCTTCCAGTCCGTCTTTAAGATCTGCGGCCCACGCTTCCAGTTTTTCTATTTCATCATCGAAAAATATTTTATTCCGCTCCCCGGTAACATTAAGAAGATTTTTAGTTGTGGAGTCGGTTTGCGCCTTTAGCTTATCTGAGATGTCCGGCGTGACCTGTGCGGGTCCCGTCTCAATAGCCGGGACCTCAAAAAGTTTTGCGCAAGTATCGCAATCCATCGGGGAGCCGTCATCGAATACGCCGGAGAAAAGCATATGGTCTTCAGGCTCAAGAGAGTCAACGCTTAAAATTTGCAATTGTAGCCAGCCGGATTTGCCCTGTATGTTTTCTACTAATGCTATTTTGCGGATTTGCGGATCGTAGTTGAATACAAGCTTTTTGGGTTCAAGGCATCGCGTTAGGGCAGCACTTATTAGATGTTCTGCAAGCGCATGGCCTATGCGGTAATGATGCGTGCCATTTACGGCCTTCTCCGGCAAAAGAGAATACTTGCCCGTAGGGACCCGAATGCCTTCAGGCAGTTTATCCAAACTAAACTCAAGCGAATCCTGTGAGTGAAAGGTCGCGCCCTCTTTTATTTCACTTTGGGTAAGCCACCAAAGCATAAGGTGGTATTTACTTCTCTGCACCCTTGTCTCGCTCTTTTTAATACGCAGGCGTTCCTGCACTTCCGCGTCTAAGCGCTCCATCATCCGTATTTTGACGGTTTCCATGCGGGATTCTATCTGTAAATCCAGCTCTTTCTGGAGACGGTCAAACGCCGCGTTTATTTCTTCAGCGGTACGGCAGGTCTGGTAAATATCGTTTACTCTTTTTTCAAAATCCACTCCGGATTCCAATGCGCCGAGCACCTGGTCCGACGCGCCGAAAATGCCGTCAAAAAGCTTGAATTTTTTATCCAACAATTCAAACACACGCTGGTCAGCCGCATTTTTACGGTTCACAAAATTAATAACTACAACATCGTGGGTTTGCCCGTAGCGGTGGCAGCGGCCAATGCGCTGCTCTATCCTTTGCGGGTTCCAGGGGAGGTCGTAGTTGACCACCAGACTGCAAAACTGAAGGTTAATGCCTTCGGCGGCGGATTCCGTTGCTATCATTAGAGGGGCGCGGTCCCGGAATTCCTCTACAAGCGCCGAGCGGGTATCTGAGGCGGGAGAGCCGGTTACACAGTCCTGCCCCTCATGGCGTTTAAGCCAGTCTTTATAAATTTTCTGTGATTCGGGGTCTTCATTTGTGCCGTTGAATGTGACCATATTGCCGGAATATCCATTAGCTTGCAGAAGTTCCTTAAGATAGGCCTGGGTGCGGCGGGATTCGGTGAAAATAAGCGCTTTACGACTGGCGCCCAGCTGGGCGGCCCGCACAAGTCCGGTTTTTAATGCAATTAAAAGGGCGTTTCCCTTTTCATTGCGTTTTATGGACTCGGCCAGAATCTTAAAATTTTTAAGTTCTTCTATTTCTTTTTTAAGATCGACTGCATTTACGGTAGTAGAAATCTCTTTTTGTGCTTCAGCGGAGTCTTCCCCTTCCCATTCTTCCTTGGTCTCAGCAAGGCTCTCAAATTCTGTTTCAAGGGCCGGGAGTGCGTCAGCCTCCACCGGTTTT
This sequence comes from uncultured Elusimicrobiaceae bacterium, assembly GCA_964646805.1. Lineage (GTDB taxonomy): Bacteria > Elusimicrobiota > Elusimicrobia > Elusimicrobiales > UBA9959 > UBA9959. The sequence goes on from CAZYFL010000054.1 coordinate 7,073, forward strand.
AGCAGATTTTCTTTATTCTCAAGGCGTTCTATAAGCTTGCCGAGCGTTGCCGCTATAGCAAAAGATGATGACGCCAATATTTTACGCAGGACAAGCGTTATGAGATTCCGTTGGCCGGCAGGGAGAGCGTATGCCTGCGGCCTTTGCAGGTAATTAGAAACAAGTTCGTATAACTGCCATTCCTGATCTGTGGGCGTGAAATCCTGCGTTAGAGAAACGCGGTTGGTGAAGGGAACGTATTCTAAAACCTGTCTGCGCAACGTGCGCCGGCAAATGGGCTGGATTCGGCGGCGCAAAGTGGAATACCCGTCGCTCCCCTCATCTCCGGCGGTCTTTGTGAACTGTTCCTTAAAGGAACTATCGCTGCCGAAAAGATGCGGGTCTATAAAACTTATAAGCCCATAAAGCTCCATAAGTGAATTTTGGAGCGGAGTGGCGGTGAGAAGAAGTTTTGGTCTGTGGCCTATGGCATCCCGAATAGCGCTGGCTATTTTGTTACTTGGTTTATAAACGTTTCTCAAGCGGTGAGCTTCGTCTATTACAACCAAATCCCAAGGCATGCGGTGAATGATATCGGCTTCGCGCCGGGCGAACTGGAATGAGCAGATTACTACTTTATTTTTTTGCTCAAATGGATTGGCATGGCCTTGTGTCAGGAATTCCCTGTAGTTCCTGGATTCAAGAATGACGGATTCTATGAAAAACTTCTCAGCGAGTTCCCGCTCCCACTGCTGGCGTAGCGCGGCGGGCATAATGCAGAGTATGCGGCGTTTACGCTCGGCCCAAAGCTGGCTAATTACAAGCCCGGCCTCTATGGTTTTGCCGAGGCCGACTTCATCAGCAAGAAGAACGCCGCGAGAGAGCGGGGATTTAAAGGCAAAAAGGGCTGCGTCGATCTGATGCGGGTTCAGGTCAATGGTAGCGTTATTAAGCGATTGAGACAACTTCTCCAGGTTATCCGAAGAGCAACGTTTGGTCAGCTCATGCGCATAATATTTTGAGTGGTATGGTGTAGACATTAAAAAATAGTATAGCAGACTATCCCGACAGCGTGGTGTCGTAATGAAATTGCATATTTTTAGCCCAAAACCGCAATATTTATAAACTCCGGGGGCTTTGATTTGGCGTCGCTCTGGAGTGGCGACAGGAAAAATGGACGGATCTGGGGTCTTTAAGGTAGATGTTGGAGATACTCCACAGAGTGTCGCCGGGCTTGAGCACTATAGTCTGGAACTCCTCAGCCGCCCGGGAAGAGGCCGGCTGCAGAAACAGCAGGAAGCTCATAAGGAATTTTTTCACGCCGCCGCCTTTACAACCACCCTGCCGGCATCATCCTTGCCGAGATTTTTGGGGATCGTAAAAACAAACCTGGCGCCCTTGCCCGGCTCCGACTCCGCCCACATCCTGCCCAGGTGGGCCGAAGCCACATATTTACAGATTGTCAGGCCCAGACCGGTGCCGCCGGCCTTCTGTCCCTTCACCTGTTCAAATTTCTCAAAAACCTTGTCCAGATATTCCGGCGGTATGCCGTCGCCGGTGTCGCGCACCCAAGCCGTTATATGATCCCCATCGTCGGAGACGCCGCTGGTGATGACTCCGTTCTCCGGAGTGAATTTTATGGCGTTGCCTATGAGATTGGTGAACATCCGCTCCATCAGGCCGGAATCCGCGTTTACCAGCGCAGCCTCCGCCCCTTCTATTTCAAAGCGTATATGCTTGCGCCGGCCCAGCGACTCCATCAGCGAGTTGATCCTGGAAGCAACTTCCCGCAGATTCACCGGGGACAGGCCTATCTCCATCTTGCCGGCTTCCATCCTGGCGGAGTCCAGGATATTGTTTATCATGCCCAGCAGCCGGAAAGAGGCCCTGTCCATGGAGATCAGCATTCTTTTCTGCGCCTCATTTATCGGCCCGGGAAGTTCCTTGAGTATGAACTCCACGAAACCTTTTATAGCGCTCATCGGGTTGCGCAGATCGTGCGTGATGGAGTGGAGGAAATCGTCCTTAATGCGGGCCAGCTCCTTGTCCAGCGTGATGTCGTAAAAGCCCACAAGCCTGCCCAGCGGTTCGGAATGTCCCGGCGCGATGATGGGCATGGCAAAACACTTGAAGAAGCGGCGCGAGTGCTCCTGCGAAATCTCTATTTCCCTGTAATAATTTTCCGCGCGGCTCCCGAACACGTCCATCACGGATTCTTTTATGGTTTCGGCCGCTATCAGGCCGTTCAGCGGCTTCCCGTCTACGGGCTCGTTCTGGCCTATACCCAGCACGGACCTGGCCTTGCGGTTGGCAACCTGCACTCTGCCCGCCATATCGGTCATGACTATGCCGTCTTCGGTTGAGAAAAGTATGGCCTCGGTGTTTTTCTGCTCGCGTATGATGCGGTCCACCTGCATGTCGGAATAAGACCTGAGCTGTGAGACCATCTTATTGAAGGTCTCGGCGAGGTCTTTCAATTCATCGGTTGTGTTGACCTCGGCCTTGCGTGAAAAATCCCCCGCAGCCACGTATTCAGCCGCCCGCGTGAGCGACGTTATGGGCTTTGTAAGGCTGCGGCTCAGGAACCAGCCCGCCGCCACCGCCAGCGCCAGGAAAAGAATCACCGCGTAAACAGCCTGCCTGCGCATGAACATGGCGTAGCGGTAAGCCCCCTCCCGCGGCTGACTCACCACCACGGCGCCGCCCAACTCCTGGATAGGGGAATAGGCGGCCAGCATTTCACGCCCGGAAACATCCAGGAACTCAGCCGAGCCGGAGGAAAGGGACTTTACGGCGTTTTTTGAAATTTCCCAGCCCGCCGCCGCAGCGGCTGTTTCCGCAGGTAAATCTCCGGGCCAGGCTATGGGGATGCCGGAGGTGTCCAGTACCACGGGGAAACCTTCGGAACCCACCCGCTTAAGGTCCAGGGAGTCTATAAAGGAAGGCAGGTCCAGCTCGGAGCGCAGCGCCATGTCTTTTCCGAACGGGTAATAAAAAACCGCCAGGCGGGTCTTTTCGTCAACCGAGAGGTGGCGCCCTCCCGCTCTGGCCGCCTTGAAGCCGGCGGCCCCTGAGTATTTCTTCAGCGTCCCGCCGCCCCCGTCAAAAGGCGAAATAATTTTCATTACCTCGGAGCCGTCTTTTAAGAGCACGGAAATCTGCTTGATCTCCCTGCGGGTCTCAAGCAGAGCGGCAAGCATAATCTGCTTATTTTCCCAGTCCATCTGCGCCATGGCGTTCATCGTGGAACGCAGTCCCGCGTCGGCGCTTTTTATATAAGCGTTGAATTCCGAGGAAATCTTATCTGCGACGGTCAGGTGTAGCTCAAGTATGGCCGTCTTTACTCCCCGTTGCCCGAGACTTATCAGTCTCAGGCCAAGAAGAACCATTGGAAGCGCTGAAACCAGCGCCATTACGGCCACAAATTTATGCAGGAGCCTCAATTTCATAGCCGCACCTTCTCAATTATAGCATTGTTGGCGAACTCGGGTCTTGTAAAAGCGCCATTTTAGGTGTAATATATTGTAGACACTTGTCTACTCTATATGCCACAGTACAT
>CAZYFL010000055.1:0-10569 GCA_964646805.1 uncultured Elusimicrobiaceae bacterium
AACAGCTACACCACCAAATCCTCAAATCTCGTCGCCGCCATCCTCATTCTGACTTCTGAATTCTGACTTCTGGCTACCTGAGTAGTTACCAGACTTCCGGTAATTCAAGCACCGCCCTGGCGCCCTGTCCGCCGGGTTCGCTTAAAAGTTCCAACGTACCGCCGTGTGCCCTGGCCACGTTGCGCGCAAGGGTAAGGCCAAGCCCCATCTTGCCGGGCCGCGTGGTAAAGAAAGGGTGGAAAACCGCGCCCAGGTGTTTTTTTTCAACCCCCGCGCCGCTATCAGCCACTTCAAGGCGCTGCCTGCCCCCGCCGCCGGAAAGCGACACTGATAACCCGCCGCCCCCCGGCATGGCCTCCACGGCGTTAATGAGCAACTGTTCCACCGCGGAGGCGAGGCGCACCCTGTCCAGACTGACCGGCTTGAGCTTTTCTCCGCCCTTCAGGTTCACCTTGATGTTCTCAAGACGGCCGGAGGAACGGAGTCCGTCCATCACCTCTGAAAGCACGGACGCAAGGCGCTCCGGGGAACGCTGCAGGATGATCGGCCTGGAGAAATTCATTATTACGTCCATCTTTTTCTGCAGGTTCACTATGTTGCGTACTATTATGTCCAATGGCTCCCTGACGCCCTCCGTCTCGGGAGCTTCGGCGCAGAATTCGGCGTGGCTGCGGATGATGCTTATTGAATTGGCCACCTGGTGCGACACCCCGGCCACAAGTTCCTCAAAATCAGGGATATAACCGGGAGCCCCGGCGGATTGGCCGCGCTCCTTGAGCTCATCAAAATCCCTGTCGATCTTCTTCATGCGCGAAGTAACTTCAGCCAGCATCTTCTCCTTGATCAGCAGATTGTCCTCCGCCTCGCGCAGCATGGCGCGGTAGGGCCTGGACTTCAACTCCTCGCGGAGCTCCTTTTCTCTGCCCTGCAACTCGGCTTTTTCCGCCCTGGTGTTTTCAAGCTCGGCGCGCAGTTTTACAAGGCAGCTTTCTTTTTCCGACAGCATACGCTCCGCCCTGGAAACTTCGGCGGAATGTGCCGGCGCGGCGGATTTTTTGCGCACCAGTGAAAGCAGGTTCTGTTTCTCCTTTTTGAGAGTCTCGGTCTCCTTCTTCAGCTCTTCCTCGGTTACTGAGAGCTGCGCTATGAAGGAGTCTCTTTCCATCACCCTGCCCCTGGCTTCTTTCAACAGCTCGTTTTCAACCTGGATTTCCCGGGCATATTTTTCCCCCAGGGCCGCGCGGCTCTGCCGCAGCATGGAACATTCGTTCTCCAGCGCGGAAAGGGCGCTCCGGACTTCGTCCAACTCAAATTCATTTTTTTTCAGCAATGCGCCGGCATTGTGCATTTTCTCGGAAAGCGCGGCGTAGCGGGTCTTTTCGGCCTCGGCGTCTCCGGCCGCGGAGGCCGCCGTCTCCTGCAGACGGGCGCGCAACGAGGCTGCCTCGCCGCCGGCCGACGCGAGGGCGGCGCGGATCTCTTCCAGTTCCGATTCTTTTCTCTTAAGCAGCGCTTCCGCGTCGCGGAGCTTCCCGTCAATGTCCGATTGCATACCCCGCTTCCCGCGCAACTCCGCCTCAACCGCGGACTGCGCGGTTTTAAGCGCGTCCCGCAGGGAATCTGCCTCAGTTTTCTCCACGGCTTTCTCGCGGGAGAGGGTTTCGTTAAGCAGGACAATATCGTCGTATTTGCGCAACAGGGCGGTATACGCCGCCGCCTGTTCCTCCAGGGCCGCCATAAGGCCGGATGCCTCCCCGTCGCGCGCCCTGGACTCCTGCACAACCATGGCCGAAGCCGCAGCTTCCGCCTTCATAGCGGCCGCGCGGAACTTATCCCTTTCCTGCTCCACGGACTTCAGCCGCCCGCGCTCTATTTCTTTCTCGTTCTCCTCGTTTCTCAGTCTTGAGACCGCGTTATGCATCTGCGAAGACGCCAGTTTCCATTTTTCCTCGGCATCCGCCAGTTCTCCTGAAAGCGAGTTTTCCCTGGCTTTAAGCGCAGCATTTTCCTCTTCCTTGCCGCGCAGCGCGGATCTGACGCCGCTCAGTTCCGCCTGGGAAGCGCGGAATTTTTCAAGGCTGCAGGCTGAAGCTTCGGTTAATGCGGTCTCAAGCTCTTCCACGCGGGCCGTCATGGAGGCGGCCAGATCCCTAGCGCGCAGGCTGGTTTCATGGCCGCTGCCGCTTTTAATTTCGGAAAATTCTTTAGCCAGCTCCTTCAGTTTAAGGTGGGCGGCTTTAAGCTGCGCGTCTTTTTCAGCCAGGGCAGAGTTGGCCTCGGCCAGCATTTTTTCTTTTTTACCGGACTCCTCAAGGGCATCTTCAAGCCTGGCCCCGGCCGCGGCCAGCTTCCGTTCAATCTCCATGGTACGCTTGATCTGCGCGCGCAGATCCTTCTTGATCAGTTCTATTTTAACCATGAAACCTTCCTCGGATCTGAAGTTTTCCTGCGCGGCAGTATCCAGCCTGCGCTCAAAGCCTTCCTTCAATTTTAAGGCTTTCTGCAGCTGGACCTCGCGGTCTTTTACATTCGCGCGTTCAAGTGTAAGGTCGGCCTTCAGTTCCTCCACGCACCCGGATATCTTAGCAATTTCGTCCTCTTTATCCTTAAGCGCGGACCGCGTCTTGTTTATAAGCGGCTCTCTTTCCGCTGCCCTGGTTTTTTCCACCTCAAGGTTGCGCGCCTCCGTCTCCAGCCTGAGAAGCAGACCGTCCCGCTCTGAAATCAGGGTCTCCACCTTTAATTTTTCGTCGCACAGTTGCTCCAGCGTAGAGGAAAGGGATGCCTCATTCTGCGTCATCCGGTTCATGGCTGTAACCGCGGAATTGCGCGTCTCCGACAGTTCCTCCTCAAGGGCTTTTATGCGCGCGGACATGGATTCCTCACGGCCGTGCAGGTCGGAAAAGAAATCTTCAAGTTCTGAGTTGAGACCTTTCAGGTCGCTTATGTAGCTTACCTGCTCTTCCATAGCCGGAGCTTATCCTTGAGCTGTTCCACAAGTTTCTGGGTGAGGATGAATTCTTCCTGTTTCTCCCGCAGAGCCGAACGGGCGGTCTCGGCGAGGAGCTCGCTTTCAACGCGCCTGACCCGTTCCTCCTCAAAAGCGTGCTTCAGGCGCTCAATGCCATGCTTAAGGGCATCTATCTCGGACCTGCGCCCGCTGATTTCCTCAGCTTTTTCGTTAAGCGCCGAGCGCGAAGTTTCAGCCAGCAGTTCCGCGTCGATCCGTTTTTTCCGCTCGTCGGAGAAGCCGGCTTTCATGCGTTCCACCGCGTGCCTCAGAGCCTCTATTTCAGAGCGGCGCTCCAACGCCTCATCGGATTTTTCACGCAGCGCCAGACTGGAATTTTCAGCCGCGGCTTCGGCCACCTCATGTTTTTTCTTCTCTTCCTCAAAAGCGTCCTCCAGTCTCTTCAGCGCGGCGCGCTGGGCGGCATCGTTTTCAGCCTGCCCGGCGCGTTCCTCTTCAAGCATGACCTTCAGGCGCTCGGCACCGTTGCGGGCTTCCTCAACCTGAACCTTATGCTTCTGCAACAACATGTCCTTCTGTTTCTCCCACAGAGCCAAATGGGCGGTCTCGGCGAGGAGCTCGCTCTCAACACGCCCGGCCCGCTCCTCCTTAAAAGCGTGCTTCAGGCGCTCAATGCCATGCTTAAGGGCGTCTATCTCGGACCTGCACCCGCTGATTTCCTCAGTTTTTTCGTTAAGCGCCGAGCGCGAAGCTTCGGCTACGGCTTCGGCCACTCCACGTTTTTTCCTCTCTTCCTCAAAAGCATCCTCTACTATCTTCAGCGCGGCGCGATGGGCGGCATCGTTTTCAGCCTGCCCGGCGCGTTCCTTTTCAAACATGACCTTCAGACGCTCGGCGCCGTCGCGGGCTTCCTCAAACTGAACCTTATGCTTCTCCAGCAGCAGGTCATTGGAATTGAAGATATCGCGCAACGAGGATATCTCGGTCAGCAACGCCTTCTCCTTCTGCGCGTATTCATGTGCACGGCGTTCGCCGGAGGCGGACAGTTCGCGGCGCTCGTTCTCGAGCTGTATGGCGGCGGCGGTTTTCAGCTCGGCCGCCTCGTGGTCCCGGCGCAGGTTCTCGACGCGCAACAATTCGCCGTCGTGTTTCAACGCCTCTATCTGCTTGTCCCTGACGGTTTTCTGCTCTTCAGCGGCGCGCAGCTTAAGCAGGGCATCGTTATATTTCCTTTCGCCGGCCTTAACATCTTCCTCAAAGGCCTCCTTAAAGTCATCGTATTCCACGCGGAGGTCGCGATAAAGCTTTTCCTTGTCGGAAAGCCTGGCGGAAAGCAGCGCGAGTTGGTCGCCGGCCTGCTTCTTTTCCTGCGCCAGTTCAATCTGTAGCGCTGAAAGCTGCGCCTGGCGCTCCCCAGCTGTATCCTTAAAATTTTCAAGTTTGCCCAGCGAGTCGGCAAGATTAGAGCGGAAGTCCGCAAGGGTTTTCCTGTAGATGTCGTCCTGAGACTGGCGTAGCCGCGAAGCCGCTTCCAGCTCGCGGTTCTTATTCTCTATTATCTCTCCGTAGCGGTCGGCTTCGCGGCGTAGCGCGGCATCCAGCTTTACGCCGGCGTCAGCTTCATCTTCGGACAGACGCACTGTGAGCGCCGTCAATTTTTCTTCCAGGACGCGCTTCTCTGCAGAGTAACCGGCGGCAAGACCGTCCTTTTCGGCGGCGGCCCTGGACAGGGCTTCCCTGACGCGCAGCAAATCGGCATCGCGGCCTGCCAGTTCTTCGTCCAAAACCTTTTCCTTTTCAGCGTATAGGCGCTGCAGGCGTTCGCGCTCCAGCAAGATCAGCTCTTCCCTCTCAATCTTTGAGGCCTCAAATACACGGGACAGCTCGGCTATTTTCTCGTCCCGGAGTCCTATGGTGGCGGCCAGGCGGCCAGACCTGTCGTCGAGCTCCGCGGCGGAGCGGGCGCGTTCTTCGGCCACAGCCGCCTTCAACTCCTCGCCCGCTTTCTGGCGCTGCATCCGCATCTCTTCCCCTGCCTTCTGCATGGCCATGCGCAAGGCGCTTATATCCTCATCTTTGCGGCCCACTTCGGCCAGAAACTCCGATTTGCGGCTTTCCAGTTCGTCCACAAATTTCTGCTTTTCCGCTGAGTGGCGTTTTTCGGAGTGGACGGCCTCGTCGGCCAGCTTCCGCTCAAACTCCGACTTAAGCTTGGCGCGCAGGGCGGCTTGTTCGGCGGAGGCGCGCGCGTCAACGACCTCCAGCTCACGGCGCAGGGCAGCCTGCTGCTCCTTGCCGGCGGTCTTCTCTTTTGAGAGTTCGTCCATATCCCTGCGCAGGTGCGAGATTTCCTCCACCTTAAGGCGCAGGCTGTCCTCATAAATGCGGCCGGCGGTCTCTATTTCGGAGCGCAACGCCGCAGTGTGCTTCTCCGTCTCCACCTTGAGGCGCACGTCGTATTCGGATTGCAGCTGTTTTTCGCGGAAAGCAAATTCTTCCAACTTAACGCTGTATTGGATCTGCAACTGTTCGATCTTGCGCGCGAAGGACTCACGCTCGGCCTGCAGGATTTTTATAGTTTCCTCGAAAGTGCGCAGGTTGCGCTGCAGGTATTCCACCTCGTCCTGGCGTTTGCCAAGGTCTTCGCGGTAGCCGTGCTCCGTCTCCTGCAGCTTCTCGGCATAGCGGTTGCGCTCGTGCTCAACAGCTATTTTGAGCCGCTTGGGAATCTCGGACTCAATGTCTCGGTAGCGGTTGCGCTCGGTCTCCACGGCGTCCCCGGCCCTAGAGAGGCGGTGTTCATAATCCGCCTGCTGGTTCTTCTTCTCGGTTTCAAGGGTGCGGATGACGCTCTCAAGGCTTGAGATGGCGTCCTTGTAGCGGTTGAGGTCATCGTCGCGGCGCTTCATGGCCTCGGGAAATTCTTTAAGCTGCTTATCAAACAGGGAAACCTTTACCTTATAATCATCTATCTCCTGGTTTTTTTCCAATATCTTCTTGTCTACTTCAAGGTCTTTATGCTTCAGGACGCGCTCGCGCTCATCAACGTCTTTCTGCCAGCTGTCTTTGGCCCACTTAAGCACTGCTTCCTGTTTTTTGAGCTCCTCACCCGCTGAGCGCTCGCGTTTCTCAAACTCCTCAATGCGGTTGCGGTATATCTCCTCAAGGTTATTTTTCTGGACAGCAGCTTCCTCGGCGAATCTTTTCTTTTCCTCTTCAAGCCGGGCTCCATAGACGCGCTCAAATTCCTGCTGCTTGGCCAGTTGTTCCTGGCGCAGCTGCCAGAGTTCCCCTTCCACCTGCGCCCAGCGGCCGCGCAGTTCCTCGGATTTCTTCTGGTAGTCTTCCTGCAGGCGGACTTCTTTCTGCTTGAGGGTTTCCTCGCTCTTTGAAATCTTGTCTTCCAACTCTTTCTCGCGCTCGGTCAGGCGCTCAAGCCGGGAGTGGAACTGGTACTCCAGGGAATTCTGCCGCGACTTCATCTCCTCCTCGTGTACGCGGGCGAAGCGGTCTATTTCCACGTTCTTGGACTTGAGCTGGTTCTCAAGGAAGGAGACCTGGCTGGATTTATCCTGCAGGTTCTGGCGGGCTTTAAGTTCTTCCTCGTGCAGCACACGGATCTTATCCAGCGCCCAACGCAGGGCCAGACGCGCGGTTTCTACGTCGTTTATGGCAGTCTCGTTAAGCGAAGATTCGTCAAAATTCTCGTTCATGTATCTAAATCAGCCGCAAAGTGTAACTACTCAGGTAGACAGAATTCAGGAGTCAGAATTCAGAATAGCCTGTCAATAAGCCTCCGACAGCTAGACCGCAAGCACAAACTGGTGGGACCTTTGCCACATCACCAGGTCCTCAAATCTTGTCGCTGGCATCTTCATTCTGACTCCTGAATTCTGAATTCTATCTACCTGAGCAGTTACCGCAAAGTTGATATTGTCTTTCCTTAAATCCGTTTTATACTTTGCGTTCCTGGCGTTTATTCCGCGCTTACGGCAGCACCAGCACCTGACCGGGTTTAACTTCACCGCCGCGGCCCAGAGAGCCGGCGTTGGAACTGTATATTTCGGGCCAACGCTCGGCATTGCCGTACGCGGAAGCGGCTATACTCTCAAGCGTATCGCCTTCTTTTACCAGATAGGTGCGGCTGGCGGCAGGCTGCTGGGGCTGGGGCCTGGGCTGCGGGGCTACAGCGGCCGGCCTGGATTCGGCGCGCGTTTTTATGGCTTCCATTTCGGCGCGGGACTTATTAAGCTCCAGCTTAAGGGACTCTATCTGGCGCATAATCTCGGTCTGCGCCGCAGACTCAGGCTGAGCCTGGGGTGCGGCGGGCTGTACCTGCACCGGCTGCGGCGCGGGCTGAATTGTGGGCTGCGGCTGCGCGAGAGCCAGACTCTGCCGCACTATCATGTCAAGGCGCTCCTGCAGCACACGTATCTTCTCCTCCTGCAGTGCGGCCTTTTCTCTGGTGCGGCTGAACTCGGCTGCGGCGGCAAAGTCTTCGGTCCGCTGCGGGTCGGCTTCGGCGCCGAAGCGGAAAGAAAAAGCCAGGCGGTGTGAGCCGATGGTGTTGGCTATGCCGCCCAACGGCAGGCTGTAAGCGTAGTCAAAAGCGGCCAAACCGAAGCGCCCGCCGAGACCCGCGTTTACGCTGCGGCGGGAATTATTGCCGGCGGCGAGCCCCACGCGCAGGGCATAACGTTTTTGAAAAGTGTATTCGGCTCCGGCGGAAATTGTATAGTCAGGGCCGGCAAAAGCGGCATCCACGTCCAACAGGCTGGCGCTCCTTAGGTAAGAAGCGCCGACGCGCACTTCCACCGGCAGGCGGTCGGTGGAGGCCAGGCCCATATCCGGCTTGTTAATGTTCTTAAAGGAAAGTCCAAAAGCGTAGTTCGTCTTAGGCCGGTAGAAAAAGCCCAGATCGGCGCCCAGCGCGCCCTTGGCATAACCGTTAGAGAATACAGGGTCCTGGGCGGTATAGGCATCGGAAACATAGCTGCGGCGCATGTATTTGAGCGTAAGGCCCGCGCCTATGCCCCTGTAAACGGCTGTGGCGTAGCTTATGGAATAGGAGGTTTCGGAGTAGGCCTCGCTCAGGCGGGTATCACCCCAGGCAAAGCCGGCCGCGCCCGGCAGATAGCGCTTGACAGGGGCCACGAAGCTAAAATAGCCCTGACCGATTTCCGAACCGTCGCTGAGGCCGGAGAACAGACGGCCGTAGACGGCGGTGAGTTCGGGAGAGGAAAGTTCAAGCAGGGTGGCGGGGTTGGAGCAGATGGCCTCAGCGCCGCCAGGCACCGCGGTAAAAGCGCCGCCCATGGCGGAGGTCCTTGCCCCACAGGCGGAATCGGCAGAAAAAGAAGCTTGAGCGTTCATAGCAGCCACGGCAATACTGAAAAACACAACCACTAAACCTCTTACCACGGTTATAATTCTAGCTTTTTTCTGTTTCATAAATATTACCTGAATGTGTAACTACGTCAGGTAAAGGTAAAGCAACTGCAAATTCTTATTTTACAATTAGACCTCTACCTGTCATTTTTGCCTCTACCTCCACCTCTACCTAATGCAGTTACCTGGCCAGCACCACGGTGCCGTTGTAGTACTTGTTACCGGCTTGAAACTGATAGACATAGATGCCAGCCTGCGCCTTGTCCCCGCCGGACCTGCGCCCGTCCCAAGCCAGCGAGGCCTCGGAGTTGTAAGTGCCGGCTCTGAGGGTGGCTATTTCAGCGCCGGACAGGTTGTATATCCTGGCGTTGGTGATGGCAACCCCTTCGGGATTCTCGTAGATTATGTTGAACTCGTCCCAGATACCGTCGCCGTTGGGTGTAAAAGTCTTGCGCGGCACAGTCTGCGTTATGCTGAAACTCTGCGCTCTTATGACCTGTTTCACCTTGAAGAGGCCGATCTGCCGGGTAACCACGGACACGCTGCCGGTATTGGGGTTCACGGCGCCGCCTATTTTGACGTCTTCCACGCCATTGTGGTAATAGACGGAGTAGTCATAGGCGCTGTAGGAGGCCGACGGCGAGAACGCGCTTACGCCAAACGAGCCGGTCTTTGAAAGCGGCATGGTAAGCGTAACGTCCTCCTCAAGTTTACGCGCCACCTCATTCCTGGCCGTATCCCTGAAAAATAATTTGTAGGATGCCACGGTGGAACCGGTTTCATATTCAGGCTTGTTCTCCATAACCAGCACAAGGCCGGCCGCGCGCAGAAGGTCGTCCACATGCGGCGGCATGTCCACAATACCACGCTGGTCGCCGGACACGGTGCGGACCACCTGGTCTGAATTACTAAGCCAGATAGAGGCGTCGCTGCGCGCGTTATTGCTGTCCATGGCCTTTAGGAAATACCACTTTATGGGCGAGGCGCCTACAGTGTAGGAGAGCGTGGAGCTTGAAAGCGTCACAGCCGCAGAAACCGTACCGTTAAGGGCGGTGCTGGAATAGATCTCGTAATTTTTAAGCGCCACGGCGCCGCCCGCGGTGTTGTACTGCACGGGGTCCCAGGTGATGGTGAAGTTACCGCTAGCCAGCACACCGTAGATGAAAGGCGCGCGCGGTTTTACAGGCGCGGTTCCGAAGGTAGCGTTGGCGGAGAGGCGGCCATGCATATTGGCGCTGTCGCGCACCCTTATGGCCACATAATAGGTTTTTCCGGTTTCAAGGCCGGAATAGAGTTTCTGATCAACCGTGCCCGCAACGAGGGCGGACATGGTAATAGAAGAGTTTATGGTGGAATAATTAGCGTAAGTCACCGGGAAGGTGGCTATTTTAATTTCCACATAGCTGGCCTGGCCGGAAAGGCCGTCGCTACCGACATTGGTCCACTGCATAAGAACCTCGCCGGCGGAAGTGGTGGAAGCGGAAAGATCGTAAACCACGCCGGGGCTGTGGCTGACACCGGAATGCCCCGTGCGCAGCCCCTTGCCTGAAGCCGCCATAGTGGAACCCGAAACCTCCCCCACCGTGGACTCAAGCTTGTAGCCGCCGCTGCTGGAGACAGCCAGGCCACTGGTAAATGCCTTAGTCTCCATCATATTGGCCGCCACGGCGGGCAAGCTGCCGCACACAAACGCCACCGCCAGACCCACGCTTTTATGTTTCATAAAAAGGCCAATACCTGTGCAGACGCCGTATCAGGCCCCGTCTGAGTTCCACTTAGTCCACATTAAGTGACCGATAAAGCTCAACCCAGTTAGTCCCATCGTAAAGCAGCGCTATTATGTCGTTGGGGCCAAGGGCGAATGCGGTCGGAGATCCGCTGAATTTCACGTTACCTCCGGCCGGTATACTAACAGTAAACGCGTTAGTGCCCTCAATCACAACCATCTGACCGGCTGTGCCGGCAGCTATTGGAGTAGTTGCATTAAGCGTCTGTGAGGCGCCGCTGCCAGTCACTCTCACAAAAGCCCGGTCTACTGAAAGAATTGCCCCAGCGCCCAAAGACCGAATCCCGCTTGCCGGGAAGATAATGGTTCCGGCAACCGTAGCGGTGGAGGCTGAGATATCGCCGGTAATGCTCTGATTTCCGGTGAACGCATTAGCGCCAAGTATGGCAGCCGTGCCGCTTACTTTGGAAGGCGCTATCGCCGC
>CAZYFL010000056.1:0-10517 GCA_964646805.1 uncultured Elusimicrobiaceae bacterium
AGGCTCCACCATTCTGAATTCTGGCTCCTGAATTCTGTCTACCTGAGTAGTTACAGTTTTGAGTTATAACGGAGAACATCATGATAAACGAAACTCTTTCCAACATAGAGTCGGCGATAGCCAAGGTGCAGGCCGGCAATTCCGCGGAAAAGGCCGAGTTGGTGGCGCTTCTAAACAAACTGAAGTTAGAACTCTCCACCCTGCCGGCTTCTAAACTGGACGACATCCGCAGCGTCGGCTACTTCACCGAGGCCGCCGCACACGAGGTTACGCGCGAAAACGCCAGCGTGCAGTTGAAGAATCTTTCCATTTCCGGCATCTCTTACGCCGTGAAGGGCTTCGAGGTTTCTCACCCTGAACTGGTTTCAGTGGTAAATGAGATCTGCATGATACTTGCCAGGATGGGGATATAAATATAAAGGGTAGAAGGAGAAAAATGACTAGCTATGATTTCCCGGCATTGTTTGCCTTTGCTTTTATCGCTCTGGGGCTCTCGGGCTTCGCACTGGCCGTCGAACCGCCTAAAGCGAAAAAAATCCCGTACAGGCTGGAAAAACACGGGCAGGTCAGGAGCGACGATTATTACTGGCTGAAGGAGCGCAAGAACCCTGAGGTGACGGCCTATCTGAAGGCGGAGAACGACTATGCCGCGGCGGCAATGAAGCACACGGAAAAACTGCAGGAGAATCTTTTTAAGGAGATGAAGGGCCGCATAAAAGAGGACGACTCCACAGTGCCGTTCAAGTACGGCGGGTACTATTACTACAAAACCTACAAAAAAGACCTAGAATACCCGGTGTACGCCCGGAAAAAAGACTCGCCGGATGCCGCCGAGGAGGTTCTGCTGGATGTTAACGAAGTGGCCAAAGGCAAGGCCTTCTGCAAGGTTAATTTTCCCGCTATCCGTCCCGATCACAAGATGATAGCCTACGCCGTGGATACCGGCGGCCGGCGCTTTTACGACGTTTATTTCAAGGATCTCGTCACCGGCAGACTTTACGGCGATAAAATAGCGAACACCTCCGGCAACATGGCCTGGGCCAACGACAACCGCACGCTTTTTCACGTCAAACAGAATCCGGAAACGCTGCGTTGGGAGCGTGTCTTTGCCCACGAACTGGGGCGCTTAAGGGACATTGAGGTTTACTTTGAGGCTGATGAAACATTTGAGATAAGCTTGTCCAGATCCAAGACAGGGAAATATATCTTCCTGCGTTCCGGCTCCACGCTCTCCACGGAGTACCGCCTTGTGGCCGCCGAAAAGCCGTCAGAGGCCCCCGTCATCTTTCAGGCGCGGCAGCCTAAGCTGGAGTACGACATAGAAGACGGCGGAGACGAGTTCTACGTGTTGAACAATGAGAACGCCCCTAATTTCAAGGTTTCTATCTGCCCGTCTTCGGACACTTCAAAGTCTTCCTGGTCGGATTTGGTGCCGCACAGGGAAGACACGCTTGTGGAGTACCTGGATGTTTTTGAAGAGTGGCTTGTGCTTAAGGAGCGCTTCAACGCGCAGGGCAGTTTCCATGTCTTCAGCCGCATCATTGGAATGGGGGACAGCCGGATAAGCTTTGACGAGCCGGCCTACGTGACGGACCTGGGCGAAAATTTTGAATATCAGACGCATACGCTGCGGGTCACCTATGAATCGCTGACCACCCCTGACTCGGTTTACGATGTGGATCTTAGGACGGGCGGGAGAGTGCTGATGAAGCGCCAGGAGGTGGTGGGCGGCTTCGAGCCGGAGGATTATCAGGCGGAGCGCCTGTGGTTTTCCGCACGCGACGGAGAAAAGGTGCCGGTTTCGGTGGTCTATAAAAAAAGCGTTAAGCTGGACAGCGGGGAAAATCCCGTCTATATTTATTCCTACGGTTCCTACGGCTACAACTCGGACCCGTATTTCAGTTCAACCAGGCTTTCCCTGCTGGACCGGGGCTTTATCTGCGCAATCCCACATGTACGCGGCGGCTCCGAAATGGGCCGGCGCTGGTACGAGGACGGGCGGCAACTGAAAAAGAAAAACACCTTCCACGACTTTATAGACGCCACCCGCTACCTTATCGGACTCGGCTACACTTCCCCCGCCCATATCTATGCCGAGGGCGGCTCGGCCGGAGGTTTGCTTGTGGGGGCCGTGTCCAATATGGCCCCGGAACTTTACAGGGGCATTGTAGCGGCTGTGCCCTTCGTGGATGTGGCTACCACAATGCTGGATCCCGACATCCCTCTTACAACCGGCGAGTATGACGAATGGGGCAACCCTGCTGTAAAGGAATATTACGACTACATCCTCTCTTATTCACCCTACGATAATGTGGAGAAAAAGGCTTATCCCAACATGCTCATAACAGCCGGGCTCAATGACTCCCAGGTGCAGTACTGGGAACCCGCCAAATGGGCGGCCAGGTTGCGGGCTATGAAAACGGACAAAAACCTGCTGCTCCTGAAAACCGACATGGATACCGGCCACGGCGGCAAGTCCGGGCGTTTTGAATCGCTTAAGCTGACCGCCTTTGAATATGCCTTCATGCTGGACCTGGAGGGTATAAAAAAATGAAGTCCTAGTGTAGTCGCCCTTTCATTTAGTAGTATGTTTGTAACTGCCCAGGCAACCGGAAGTCAGCAGTCAGGAGTCAGAATGAGAATGCCGGCGACAAGAAAGGTTCCGCCATTCTGAATTCTGACTCCTGAATTCTATCTGCCTGAGCAGTTACGTATGTTTAAGGAAAGCCCACTCGGGTTCTTAGAACCCCGCACCCGCGGGCCGGATAGTTAAATAGTCAACAGGAGTCAAAACATTATGCCCAAGATGGCTGTTAAATCCAAAGGTAAAACGTCTTCCGTTAAAATTTCCAGGAAAGGTATTTGCTTCTTCGGCGGCGGCAAAGCCGAAGGCAAAGCGTCAATGAAGAACCTGTTGGGCGGCAAGGGCGCGAACCTCGCCGAGATGGCCGGCCACCCAGACCTGCGCTTGCCTGTTCCCCCCGGTTTCACCCTTACCACCGGGATATGCGCCTATTACTGGGGGAATAAGCGCTCCTACCCCAAGGGTCTCACCCAGGACGTTGAGAAGAACCTCCGTAAGGTGGAAGAGATAGCGGGAAAGAAATTCGGCGACCCGGAAAACCCGTTGCTCGTTTCCGTGCGCTCCGGAGCCCGCAAGTCCATGCCGGGCATGATGGAGACCATCCTTAACTGCGGCCTCACCGAAGACACCATCCCCGGGCTGATAAAGCTCACCAATAACCCCCGCTTCGTCTACGATTCGTACCGCCGCCTGATCATGATGTACTCGGACGTGGTCATGGAAAAAGCCGCCGGCATAGAGCCCGCCGCCGACAAAGGCATACGCAGACAGCTTGAGCGCATCATGTACGAGATGAAGCAGAAGAAAGGCGTCAAGTCCGATACCGACCTCACCGCCGAAGACCTGAAGGCGCTGTCCGGCCAGTTCAAGGACAAGGTGAAAGAGGTTCTGGGTAAAGAGTTCCCCGACAACCCCATGGACCAGCTGTGGGGATCCATAGGCGCCGTGTTCGTGTCATGGATGGGTAAGCGCGCCATTTCCTACCGCCGCATTGAAAACATTCCCGCTGAATGGGGTACGGCCGTGAACGTGCAGGCCATGGTGTTCGGCAACATGGGAGACGAATCCTCCACCGGAGTAGGTTTTACCCGTAATCCCGGCACCGGAGAGAACGCTTTCTTCGGCGAGTTCCTTGAGAACGCCCAGGGTGAGGACGTGGTGGCCGGCATCCGCACCCCGCATCCCATCAATGAATCCAGCCGCAGCGAGCAGTCCAGGAACCTCAAGTCGCTGGAGCAGCTGATGCCCGCCGCCTACAAAGAACTGGCCGCCATACGCGCCAGGCTCGAGAAGCATTACCACGATATGCTCGATATTGAGTTTACTATAGAGAAAGGCAAGCTCTATATGTTGCAGTGCCGCGTGGGTAAACGCAACGGCTTGGCGGCCGTGCGCATGGCCCTGGATATGCATAAGGAAAGACTCGCCACGAAGGAAGAGGCGGTGATGCGCGTCACCCCGGAGCAGCTCGACGAACTCCTGCACCCTGTTCTTGACCCCAAAATAGAACTCGGGACCAGGCCCATAGGGAAAGGCCTTCCGGCTGGTCCCGGCGGCGCCGTAGGCATGATAGTTTTCACGGCCGAAGATGCCGTTAAGTGGAAAAAGGAAAACAAAGCAGTCATCCTGGTACGCGAAGAGACCAACCCGGAAGACGTAGAAGGCATGAGGGCGGCGGAAGCCATCCTTACCGCCCGCGGCGGCATGACCTCTCATGCGGCCCTTGTGGCGCGCGGCTGGGGCAAATGCTGCGTGGTGGGCTGCGCCGACGTAAAAATAGACCTGAAGGCCAGGACCCTCCACCTGGGCGACGGAGTTCTCAAGGAAGGAGACTGGATTTCCCTGAACGGTTCCTGCGGCCTCGTCTATACGGGCAAGATGCCGCTGGTAGAACCCGGCGAGGCCACCATGGCGATGCTCGGCGAGTTCCTGAAGTTCTGCAATTCCATCCGCGCTCTGAAGGTCTGGACTAACGCCGACACTCCCGCCGATTCCGCCCAAGCCCGCGCTTACGGCGCCGAAGGCATAGGCCTGTTCCGCATCGAGCACATGTTCTACGGAGAGGGTTGCGATGAAGCGTTGCTCAAACTGCGCAAGATGATCATGTCCAGTACCCTAGGGGAGCGCAAAGCCGCGCTCAACGAGCTGTTCCCCCACATGAAGAACGATCTAAAGGCTACTTTCAAGGTAATGGAAAGCATGCATGTGACCGTACGCCTCATGGACCCCCCCCTGCACGAGTTCGTGCCGCACCAGAAGGAGAAACTGGAAGAACTGGGCAAGGCCCTCGGCATATCGTTTGAGGAACTTGAAACCCGCGCTGCCGGGTTGCGCGAGTCCAACCCCATGATGGGGCACCGCGGTGTGCGCCTGGGCGTCACCTATCCGGAGATAACCGAGATGCAGGCCCGCGCGATATTCGAAGCAGCGGTAGAATTGCAGAAAGAGGGGGTGAAAGTATTCCCCGACATTATGATACCCGTCGTCTCGCTTGAGAACGAGGTAAAGCACCAGTCCGAGATCATACACCGCGTGTACGCCGAGGTCTGCAAGCAGAAAGGCGTGAAGATTAAATACATGGTCGGCACCATGATAGAGATCCCCCGCGCCTGCCTCCTGGCGGGGAAACTCGCCGAGACCATGGAGTTCTTCTCGTTCGGCACCAACGATCTGACTCAGATGACTTTTGGTTATTCCCGCGATGACTCGGGCCCTTTCCTGAATGAGTATGTGAGGAATAAAATCATCCCCGTGGACCCCTTCCAGACCATAGACCAGGACGGAGTAGGCGAGCTGATAAAGATTACCGTTGAGCGCGGCCGCAAGACACGCAAGGACCTGAAGATCGGCATCTGCGGCGAGCAGGGCGGCGAGCCGGCCTCGGTGGAGTTCTGCCACAAGGCGGGCCTGAACTATGTGTCATGCTCCCCGTTCCGCGTGCCCATAGCCATACTGTCGGCGGCCCAGTCTCAGATACGGTCTCCGAGAAAGAATAAATAAGGGCGAGCCATAAGTGCGTCAAGGCCATTACAAGTATTTCCCGATGGTTGTTTCCGCCCCCTCAGGAGGCGGAAAGACCGTCGTGCGTTCCGGTCTGCTTAAGCTGGACAAGCGCTTCGCCTTCAGCGTTACCTGCACTACGAGGCCCAGGCGCAGGGGGGAAACGGACGGGAAGGATTATTATTTTGTAACCGTGGAGCAGTTCCGCCGGCTCAGGAAGGAAGGCAAGCTGCTGGAGTGGGCGGTGGTGCACGGCAACTACTACGGCACTCCGGTGAAGCCGGTTGTGGAAGCGCTGAAAAAAGGCCGCATCCCCGTGATGACGATAGACGTTAAGGGCGCCCGTTCGGTCAAGCGGATTTTCCAGGAGGCGGTGACGGTGTTCCTGTTGCCGCCGGAACTAAAGACGCTGCTGCGGCGTCTGCGTTGCCGCGGCGAGGCGCCGGAGAACGTGGCCGTAAGGCTTGAAACCGCCCGCTCTGAGATAGAGGCAGCTTCCGGTTTTGACTACCTGGTGATAAACGACGGGCTGCCGGAAGCCGTGCGCGAAGTGGCCGCCATAGCGGATTCGGAGGCGCGCAAGACGGGCCGCAACTTGGACAAGATAAAGGCCTTCGGAAAACAGCTTTCAGAGAAAAAGGTTTTTTGATTATCTTTAGGGAGGATACTATGACGACGCATGTTAAAGCTGAAGGAGAAGCCGACCTGGAAAAACTTATCTCGGACTACGGCCCGTCCAAATATCTGGACGTTGTGCGCGCCATGCAGTGGGCCCGCCATCTGCGCCGCCAGGAAGAGTTCCGCAACGTCCCGATGGCCGAACTGATAGACCGCGCGCTTTTCGACGTTGTAAGCGGCAAGGTTAAGGTACCTGAGATAGAAGAATCCGTGAAGGCAGACCAGCTTATTGAAGATAAGCTGGCCTCCAGGCGCTCCGACGAGCCCAAAAAGCCCCGCAGCGAGAAGCCGGTCAAAGGTTAAATATGAAGAGGGAGCTGGCTGAAGCGGCTAAAGACCTGGCCGCCTATGTCAGGACACTGGATGAAAATCTGGCTGAACCGCCGCGTAGTGTTGCGACAAAGAAATTATGCAACATTTGGCCTGTCGATTTTGAGCCGAGCCGAAGCGATGTGAGGCGCGCAGGCCTTCAGGCCTGTAAGCCGAACAGCGCAAAGGCGCAGGCCAAAAGCGGCTGGCCAGGTGATGCAGAATTTCTTTGTCGCAACACTAGCCAGGCAGGTACAGGTAAAGTCCTGCAATCTTTACCTATGCCTTTACCTGCCGTATCAACCATGGATTCACTCGCTGAAAAAGTCAGGAAGTGCCGCAAATGCGGGCTTGGCCACGCCAGGCTCAATGCAGTTTTCGGCGTGGGCGCTTACAAGGCTAAAGTGGTTTTTGTGGGCGAGGGTCCGGGCTTCCAGGAAGACCACCAGGGCGAGCCCTTCGTGGGCCGCTCCGGACAGTTGCTGGATAAAATACTTGAAACCGTGCTCGGCTTTAAGCGCTCCGAAGTCTATATAGCTAATATAGTGAAGTGCCATCCCATGAAGAATCCGGAAAACCCGGAGTCGCACGGCAACGATCGGCCCCCGACCGCCGAGGAAATATCCGCCTGCCGCCCATATCTGGATGAGCAACTGCGCTTCATAAAACCGGCCTGCATAGTAACCCTGGGCTCCGTGCCCACCAGGGTACTCCTGAATATAGACAAGGGTATCTCTACCGTGCGCGGGCGCTGGTACGATTACCCCGTGGAACTGTTCGGCCCGGGCCACCCCATAAAAGTCCTCCCCACCTACCACCCTGCGGCCCTGCTACGCAACCCCAACCTGAAACGCGACGTCTGGGAAGATATGAAAGCGCTGAAGTCTTTCCTTGAAACTGGAATAAACCGTCAGGGACCTGCCTGCCGATAGGCAGGCGCAAAGTATAGAACAAAAGAAGAAAGGCAATATCAACTTTGTGTTCTTTGTAGTTAGCTCATGCTGGCTGAAATTTCATTCCCTATACCGCTGCGGCGAACCTTTTACTATCTCCTGCCTGAGGAGATGGAACTGAAGGCAGCGCCGGGCTTGCGTGTGCTGGCTCCGCTGAGCAAGCGCGAGGCTGTGGGTATGATAATCCGCGTTCTCCCCGAAAAAGACGCGGACCTGACGAAGTTCAAGGAACTCAAAACCATAACCAGGCTCTTGGAAGAGGAGCCGCTTTTCCCTGAAGACGCGCTATCGCTGGCGTGGTGGATGGCCGGGCGCTGGGGCTCCCCTCCGGGCCTTTGCCTGGGCGCTTTTTATACCCATGCGCCAAAAGACTTTCCCGCACCCGCCCCGCAACCCCGGCCCTCAGCCCTCAAGTCTCAGCCTTCATTAAATGTCCCCCCTCCGGAGCCGCTTGAAATTAAAAAATTTACGGAAACCCTGTCAGGCGGAACCCCCGGGGCTTACCTATTGCGGCTTGCGCCGCTGGAACGCCGCGAGCTCCTCTACTCCGCTATTTTTTCCGCTGCGCTCAGCGGCGATCGCCTGCCTGCCGGCAGGGAGGCGCAGGGCCTGCTGCTGGTTCCGGATCTTGGTTTTATCCCCGCTCTCTCGGTCGCGCTTGAGCCTGTTTTCCCGGGCAGGGTGGGCGTCTGGCACGCCAGGTTGACTCCTAAAAAGCGCGCCGAAGCCTGGGCCGGGGCTTTCTATGGTAAATATAAGGTCATGATCGCCACCCGTGCCGGAGTTTTCCTGGCTTTTAAAAATTTGCGCCTCGGCCTCATGGACGGAGAGCACGAAGAGATTTACCGGCAGGAGGAAGCCGAGCCGTTTTACCACGCGCGCGAGGCGCTTCTTAAGCGCATGAGAGCGTTGGGAGGGCAGGCGGTGCTGGCAAGCCCATGCCCCTCTATTGAAACCTGGGGCGGCGCCGCCTCCGGAGAACTCATACGGTTTGACCACGTTCCGCCGCCGGCTAGAGGCCCTGGTCCCGGTGTGAGGGTGCTGGACATGGCGCAATACCCTGGAGATATTCTGGCCCGCCCGCTGGCCGACAGCCTGCGCCGCGTAGTTACAGCCGGAGGACAGGCTCTTGTTATCGCGGGCCGCAAGGGCTACGCTTCCCGCCTCTTCTGCGCCAACTGCGGCTGGATGAAACGCTGTCAAAGCTGCGGTCCCGGCATGACCATTTTGAAGACCGCTGACGGAGCACGGCAGTTGCTTTGCCGGCGCTGCGGGAAAAAAGAGCCGAAACCTGAAACTTGTCCTGAATGCGGCGGCAAGGTTTTCCGGGACTACGGCACAGGAACGCAGAGGGCCCAGGAAGCCATTTCAAAACTGCTGCCCTCCGCTGCAATAGCCCGCTTTGACGGAGACGTGTTGCGCGGTTCCCTGAAGACAATGCGCTCGGAGCTTGAAAGTTTTTCAAAAGGGGAGGCCGACGTCCTGGTCGGCACCCGCATAGCGCTGCGGGAACTGGGCGCTCCCCGGCTGGCGCTGGCGGCCTTCATTGACGCGGACTCCGACCTCTCCAGCGCGGATTTCCGCGCCTCTGAAAAAGCTTTCCGGTCTTTTTACGGGGCCTGGCGGCTCCTGGACGCTAAAGGCGAACTTTTTATACAGACGAGGGAAGCAGCCCATTATGTCTTCTCGCGGCTTGCCGGGATGGATTACCCTTCCTTCGCCGACGAGGAACTGGCGGCCCGCAGGGATTTTTTTTATCCGCCGTTCTCTCATATTGTGAAAGCCAGATTCGCCTCCTTTGACAGGGGCGCTCTGGATGCCGCCGCTACTGATTTCCTTAAAGCTCTGTCTTTCTTGGGCGACCCGGGCGACGCCGGCGAAATACTGGGCCCCGTAACTCCTCCCGGCGAGGAAAAACGCAAGTTCCACAGCGAGTACTACCTGGTAAAGGCCGCCTCTGAAAAGACCGCCATGCTCTGCCTGGAAAAGGCCCGCACGCTTCCCGAAAGGCCAGGAGTTAAATATTTCATAGAAGCGGACCCGTATGGGTTTTATTAGCAGTCTGCTCAGAATACCTCCGAGTAGGGTTTTTTCAGCAGACTGTTGCGCATGTCCGGTGTCTGAATCGCGGAGGCGAATTATGCTACACTTTAGACTTTGAGAAGGTGGAAGTTTTTATGTCCCCAAAAAGCGCTTCACTTTTTGTCTGTGGACTTTCTGCTCTGACCGAAAGACCTGTGCGTGTTCCGGCATCTGTTGAGGCTGTGGATACTTTGTTGCTCCCAGACAGACAGATACCATCCCCCTTTACTGGAAAATAAATTTTTCAAAGAATTTATTTCCTTCCGGTTTTCCGGTCCTCACTCTTCAACCTCATTTACGCTTCCGGTCCCTGTGCGGATTCCGCTGATATTCTTAATGTCTCTGGCGGCGCGTACACCGCTGTTCCCGGCAGCGCCAATTCCGTTTATTGCGGGCGGTAATGTAGTGTCTCATAAGTCCCTTTACATTTGTCATCCCCGCGCGGGGATCCAGCGTTCCGTCTTTCCGGCGGAGGCCGGAATCCAGGTCTCGTAGGAATCCGGGCACCGGCTTTTGCCGGTGAGACGAGCCAACTGCAACTTTCAGGTTAACGCTTCGGCTGAAGCGCTTTTTTAGACTTTTTGAGGGAGACTCCTCGGTAATATAGCGTGTCCGCACTTAGGTCTTGCTCATGAGGCCAGTCTATACCGCCGGAAATAATGCGGACCTTTTTAAGATAGGATTCGTTTTTAAGTTCTTTGAAAATCCCTTTATTCAGGTAAGGCCCGACATCGAATAGTCTGGATTCCCCGTTGCCGAATCGGACACAAAGCTTGTGTCCGGGCATTACATCAACCTGTGCTATTTGCGGAGTCATTTCATCACCTCAATGGTTGAATTTTAAAGACCTTCTGACCTTCAACAGCTAGTGTGGTGTCCCAGCAATAGCTTTACAATGAAAAGACCAGATT
>CAZYFL010000057.1:0-10488 GCA_964646805.1 uncultured Elusimicrobiaceae bacterium
CGGTTCATCCCCACGTGCGTGGGGAACATGCTTCTATTTGCGTTTAGAATGCCCTATAAGCGCTCTGTAGGGTTAAAATCGTCCGGTAGCCGATTTTAGGGCCTACCAAATTGTCAGAGAACTTGCTCACTGGCTTTCTCCTCAGGCATGAAAGAAACCAGCTTCAGACCATCCATTTCAACAGGTATACGTCTGTTTTTACCCAATGTAAGCAAATCAAATCCGGATTCTGTGGGCGCATCCCAAATCATAACCGCATTCCCGTCTTCCAGGCCTTTTCCAACCTGGGTCCAAATCATATCCCTGACCTTCACGGAATAATTACCCACATAAACTCCAGTCCGGGCCTCCAAAAGCCATACCGCAAGTCTCCCTCTCAGCCGGGCTGGAGCATTTTCAAGCACGATGACCATCATCGCCTAAGCTCTCCCTATTAGGTATAGCCGGCCCGATCGCATAGTCAGGGCCTTCCGACACAGGAATCCCCCCCGCCGCCAGGATTTCCTCTATGCCCGGTATGATCCGCATAAGCATTTTTGTGGTCCGGAAAACCTCACGGCAGGCATGCCGCACCGCTTGTTCGGGATTGGCAGGTTTTTCCGAGGCGATCTTAAAAGCTACAGGGACTACTGTTTCAAATTTATAAACATCCGCAACATCGTAAACAAATGAAAGCGGCTTGCCGGTATGGATGAACCCGATAGCCGGGGCATAACCGGCGGCAAGGACAGCCGCCTCGGTAATGCCATAAAGACACGCGGTAGCGGAACTTAAACACCTGTTAGGAATATCCCCGCTACCCCAATTCTGCGCGTCATAATCCCTGTGCTTCCATTCCACCCCGTACCGTTTTGCCAGTAATTCATATATTTTCCTGACCCGAACGCCTTCTATGCCTCGCAACTGCTGTATGCTTCTTTTAGCAGGCGGCTCTTCCTGAAAACGCATGGCATACATCTTTCTTACCACCTTCAGCCGTAAATCCCCATCCAACGCAAGTTTGGCCTGATAAAGCAGTCTGTCCGACCTTGCGCCGCCCGGCTGGCCGGATGAATAGAGCCTGACACCCGCTTCCCCCACCCAGATAAGCAGACAGCCCACCCGCGACGCTAAAGTGACCGCCGCGTGGGAAACGCGTGTCCCAGGTTCCAGCATGAGACAGGTGATTCCGCCGACAGGAATGTGTGTCCTGACGCCCGTTGCGTCTACAACGACAAAAGCGCCGTCAAGCACGTCCAGATGTCCCTTTTCAAGAAATGCCATAGACACGCGCTCTTTTATAGAGATTGGCGACAAGCGTGGAAGAATCGGCTCTGTCATTGTTCCTTCCACTCCAATCTTCTCCGGCTTTCCGGCTCGGTCAGATAATTTTCACTGGATACGACCCGTTTTCCGGTTTTTTTCTCAAGGTCTTTACGGGCCTTTCCGGCCACACTTCCCCCTTTAACGGCCGCGCGCCGGTTCGCCGGGAAGCCTTGCGCGTCATCGGCCCTGGCAATGGCGGTTGTGGAAGCCTCGCCGAGCATGGTAAAGATCAATTCCAGGTCGGTCATGTGATCCCGTAGATTTTGTCTGTCCAGGCCTTTTATTTTTTTATGGACAGACGGGGTTACCCCGAAAGCGGCCTTTGCTATTTCGGCGGTAAGGATTTCATATTCCCTGGATTCTTTTACCTGCCGTTTTTTCCACTCGTCGGTTAATTCTTCGCGTATGGCGATGCCGCGCATCCGTTTTTCAATCCAGTCTTCGGAATAGCCTTTTGCCTTGAAAAGAGCGCGGGTCCTTTTTGTGCCGAGCTCCGGGTCTTCTATTTCCTGCACCCGTTCATAGCCCACTCTAGCCAACCAGCGCTTAAATGGTTCGGCTTTGGGTGAAGGGATGGATTGAATAATGCGGAATATGCCTTCCGTATTGGCGCAGTTTGTTTTCTGCTTCCCACCTTCTGTTGGGATCTCAAGGGTATGTACAATTTGTACCCACCCCTTGGCGAGTTCGGAGTCGCGCTGTTTCATGCGCTGAACATATTGTTTAGGATCACTGGAATCAATAAGCGCCAAAACAATATCTTCAATAGCAAACCACCACTCGTTGTTATACAGAGTCCGTCGTATTCCTTTCCCTTTGAAAACCGCCATTTTAGTGTCCATAACAATCCCCTTACAAGCTTAGTCTAGCGACTGGGCGCGATTGACAACAATCCAAGACCCATAGCTTTTCCGTGTCCGATCCCGCTTTGCAGAGCGGACCGGAATTTCTCCGGGTCGGTTACAGATAAAAAACCATCGTACAATACAGAAAAAACCCGGATTTCAGAACCATTGCGTTTTCTGCCGCCGATCATACGAGCCTGGGAAACCATCACATCAATCAGGGTTGTTTCTTGTCTGGAAAGAGTCGGTAATGAAAACCCATGCTGTTCCCTCCCTTTGCGCTCCAGCCATAATTCCTGTTCCTCCGGTTTAAGCAGGCCGAGGCGCTTGCCGTTGCGGGTTACGCAAGGATTGGCTCTGAGACGGAACCGGAACCGCATACCAGTCTGGAAGGAGTTGATATTTAACCGCTCAGCAAGATTGACGGGGTCGGAAGGCTGTTTTGCGAACCAGTCTTTCAATCCGATACGCGACCAGTCTGGCAAAGAGCGGCTTTGAACCAACAGACATGGCTCGCTTGGCACCGAACCGCCTTCAAAACGCCATAAGAACTCGCCTTCCGGACATTTTTGGCCGGTTGGGGAAAATGCGCGGCAAAGCGTAGAATGCAGTTCATACGGGTCCGTCAAATCCCGTCGGGCTTCTTTGTTGCGCGGATTAAGATGCAGATTATGCAGGAACATTCGGCACCTCCGCGGGAAACGGCAACCATTCGGAACAGACATACCTGGCGCCGAACCGGCGCTCGGCAAAAGTAAATAAAGGCTGATCCATTTTAAGAATCCCGGACCCGTCGCGGGATTCCAATGAGATCAGGATTTTATCCGGAGCCTTTTCCCATTTTCGCAGGCTGGACAGCCAAGGCCATTTACAAAGCACCTCTTTCAAAGCTCCGGACTGAAGGCCGTTTTCCACCCAAACCGTCTCGGACGGAACATAAGACTTGCGACCCAGGCAGAGCGGCCAGACCGGATTAAGCAGGGCGGCCTGCAAGCGCGATAAAAGAGCCTTATCTTCACTCTCAAGTCCCACCAGGAAAACACCGTCAGCGATATAATCCCGCCTTGTTACAGCAGATTTATCTTTATCCTTACCGTCAGCCGAAGTAATATGCTGCGCCGTCTGATAGTCATACTTTGGAATCCTAGGACGGTCATGCCTTACACCCATTACAAGCAGGGTTAAAGGTTCAAGGTCGGTCCGGTTTTCCCTGTCTATGCCCATAGCGGCGGCCAGCAGGCCGATAACGCCGGACTTGCTGGGTTCCTTGCCGGTATCGCGGTTGTCAAACCGGCTGGTGGTACCCCACGACTGCATGGGGCCGGCCAGTCTAAGGAGTAAAGTCGGCATATCTCATTTCCCTACGACTTCACAGGCCTTCTGCAGAAGTTTTTCAAGCGTATCAACTTTTTCGCCCATTTCATCTGCGGCCCCTGTGAGATCCAGGACAAAAGTTTTTTCCTCGCCGCCGTAGGCGGCTTTCAAACCCTTTGCCTTTTTCACGAGTTCCTCGGCGGATTTTCCGGTCAGATTAGCGCCTTTGCCGGCATAGACGGCGTTTTCAAACGCGTTAGCCAGATTGCGCGGCGCGGCGTTGCGGCGCACGGAAACCGCCACGAATTCCGGCGGGTTATGCGCGGCAAAACTATTTTGTTTTCCGGTAGGCTCGGCTACCACAAAGCCTTCTATAAAAGCTTTCAGCGCTTTCATTGAGAGTTCTTTGTCGTCCTGGAGATTTTCAAGCAGCTTGCTCCAATCCACCACGGCGTAACGGTAAAAACAGGCGGAATTAAATTCCACCGTCCCCATCATGTCCGCGCCAGAACTGTCCTCTGGTTTGAGGTCGTCAACGGCGGTGTAAAAGTCAAATTCCCGCTCTACCGAATGTGTTGAGATAGCGTGCGCAACCTGGCAGGCCGCATTCTGGTTTTTCTCCGGCATATCAGTCAGCATACGGCCGAAAAGCGCCACATCAACGGCTTTCCCGCCGTTAAACGCGGCTTCCACCTGCTCCCTGACTTCTTTTGGCGCACCGCCGGAAATATCTTTTTTCCCGCCGCCTTTCTTCTTTTTCTCACCGGCAGGCTCTTCTTTAGCCGGCACTATCTGGTCCCAGTGTTTATCGATAACAGCCGCCAGTGCGGCAATTTCTCTTTGTCCCAGAAATAAAAGGTACTGCGTTTTCTCCCCCTCAACAGCTTTGAGCTTAACATATGATAAAGCGATTTCCGCTTTAGCCACGGCAGCGGAGTTATCACGCTTTCCTTTCAGCAACTCCGCAATAGCCTGGAATACGCGTTTTGTCCGTGTGCCAAGCTCTTCCGGGGTAAATATCCCGGCTTTCTGCTTATTTCCGAAATATTCCCGCACGGCCCGTTTCAGGCATTGGCTGGAAATGCGGGCGCGGCGGGTGCCGCCGAACCAGGCGTCCTTGGGGGCTCCGGAATCATCCCTGTTAAGGTTTGAGGGAGCGAAGTTCTGCAGGGCGTGGATCTCTATTAAGGTTTTCATTTTATTTCTCCTGTTCGTTAAGTTCCAGTTCGTTTTCTATATTCCTGTAGAAGTCGCGGGCCCAGTTATTCTGGGTGCGCTTCCGTTCATTGGTCCAGCACAGAAGGCCTTCAAGTAGAGAGTTGTAATCAATGGACTGATCCTCAAGAAGGGCCATCATCTGGCGCAGGCGGTAAGACAGTTGCTCCGTATCGGAGTCCAGCA
The DNA here is from genome assembly GCA_964646805.1 of uncultured Elusimicrobiaceae bacterium. Lineage (GTDB taxonomy): Bacteria > Elusimicrobiota > Elusimicrobia > Elusimicrobiales > UBA9959 > UBA9959. Next base: position 4,866 of record CAZYFL010000057.1, read on the forward strand.
GGGTAATAAACCGGCGCTCGGCGCTACCGGAACGAGAAGCGTTCCTGTAGGCGGCACAGGCTTTCCCCAACGGCAACGGCGGCCCGGCACGGCCCTCGCGCCAATGCGCGGCCCACAAACCTGCCACGAGATAGTAAACTTCCCGCCTCCATTGGTTTTCCTCGCCTTTCAGGAACGGCTCGACATACGGATATGCCGGCACATATGTTCCGGGGGCAAAAGACAGGCTGCGGCGCAGGACCGCCCTTACCTTTGTGTCTTTTGCGTTAAGCTTATCCAGCCACGCGATAAACTCGCTCATTAACCTACCTCCTGTTTTTGATATTTTTCTATTTCCACGGACAGTTCTTTCAACTTCTCCAAAACCGGGCGTTCAGCCTTCACTAGCGCGCGGATAGCCCAGGCATCACCGCTGTCTATTGAAGCGGCGTACTGTTCCCAGACCGTTTTCAGCGCGCCGCGCACATAAGTCAGCCACCGGCAGCGGATAATATCGGCGTCGGTCCCGGCCGCGAAGTCGCCCAGGATTTCGTGGAACCGCGATTCCAGGATAGACCAGTAATGCGTCACCACTCCGGTGCTAACCAGATATTTTGTCAAATCGCCCGGCTCAAGTTTCCCGTATTTCCATTTATCTGGCTTAAGTTCCCGTATGGTTTTAGTTGAATCGGTTTTAGTTAAAATAAATTTTCCAGTATTTCTAATTCCTTTTTCTAATCGGTCTCCCGTTTTCTCTGCGAGTTGTAACATCTCGAATATTTCGGATTTCGAAGAATATTTCGCGGAAATATTAAGTGGAAAAGTAAAACGCTCCATGCGCCAGAATTCTATCGCAGCATTTTTAAACTTCTGCCCGCTAACAGACAAAGGAATAGAGCATTGAATTAACCCTGCCAAAGAAAGGGAAGCGATATAACTAATTACCGACGGTGCCGCTACATTATTCCCGCCAGTCTCTGGCAATAAAGACGGGAAACTTCGCCAAAATCCTCTATCCTCCCATCCAATTTGCTCTATCCCCCGCTTTTCATTCAGCGAATAAGGGCACATTGGATCTCTTAGTTGTGAATCTTTATAGTTATATCCGACCCCCGGCATAAACGCGACTTTTAAGCAATTATCATTTCCATTGATTTTAATCAATCGCATAAAACGTGCGGGCCAAGTATATAAATCCGCATATCCAAAAGCTGAACGTATTGACATAGTTTCAGATTCTTTTCTTTCCCATATAGGCGAATCACTATTCATAACAGCCGAGTTAGGATATGGAACAAGGGAAAGAAGCAAAGTTTGACTCAAATCCTTTCCTACTGGAATACAAATCACACCGTCTGAAGATGGCGAGGGACGATAACCCCTCCCACCTCTTACTGAAAAATTAAGTGTGGAGAGAAGATATCTTGCTGCCCCTCCTGGAGAAATCGGAGAGAGTCTAATCGTATCAGTATGGTCAAAAAGCACCTTGTTTGACGTCGCATTATATTCCGCCGTCAATTTGGTCCAGGGTTCTATCTCGTTCGCGGCGACATTGGGGTTTTGCCCGAAAGGATGTTTTTCATCGAACAGCCAGAATCTATCGCTCCACTTGTTCAGGTATGCGTCTATCTTATCCTGCGGCAGGCCGGATTTAAATATGGCTTTTGCCTGGTCTATATTCGTGGGGCCCTGCAGCGCTCGGTATAGCACCGCCAGCAAAAACCGGTACAGCGCCGCCACCACCAGCGGGGACTGGTTTTCTATGCCGGCTATTTCTTTTGAGCGGGAAAACGTGTCGCGTATCCCCAGTTCTCCGCGTGTTCCGTCAAGAAACACTACCGGGATCCATTTTTCATCGATCAGATTAAAGCTGCTCATCCAGCCTCCTTAACGTCATAAACCAGGCCTAGTTCGTCATCCAACCGGACACTTTTGTCCCCGGCCCACCGGGAATCGGCGTCCAGGAGAAGCGGGAAACAATTGCGCAAAAGCGGAGACTGCTTCCAACCTTCCGGAACTCCCGCCGAATGCAGCCTGGCAACAACTCCCTTGCGCGACAGGCTTAGCGACCGCATAAAATATTCTTTTGCTTCCAAGTCGCCAAGCGTCCGAGCCGGCGCAAAATTATCCTGCGGGAATACAGGCACCGCCACCACGGAATTGCCGCCCAGCCTGGTTTTAACCATTAAAGTTTTGTGAACCCCGGCGGCGTCTTCATCATACAGGACGAACCGACCGGGCCGATTCCAGGAACTATCGTCCGGAAGGCCTATAATCGCCTGATTGGCTTCATTCTTCTCGGCAAGAATTCTCCCTTCTTCCTCCATTTCCGCTTTTTCAAGCCGCGTTTTTAAAGCTTCAGGAATCTCTTCTCTGCCTTCGTAAACCGCCTGCACCAGAGTGTCAATTTCATCCGGCAAAATAATTTTTTTACGTGTATGCAGAATATTCCAGGTACGCAACAACAAACCTTCGCGAGGATATACAGCCCCCCACCATAAAGGAGAGTCGAACAAGGGCGGTTCCTTTCCGGAAAGCCCGGCGATGATAAGGCGGGGTTCCGGGACCGCCCTTCCGGGACGGGAATGACGCCATAACCTGCCGGCCCGCTGGAGAACAAGGTCAACCGGGGCCAGATCGGTGACGATCAAATCAAAATCGAGATCCAGGCTCTGCTCCGCCACCTGAGTGGCGATCAGAATCCTGCGTCCGGTTCGCTTATCGTCTTTATTGAACACTTCCAGAACATGCTCTTCCCGCTTCTGGCGTTCTTTTGCCGGGAAACGCGCATGGAAAAGTAATATTTCCGTACCATCTTCAAGCCGCTTGCCAACGCGGCACCCTTCACGCAAGACCGGAACGCCGCCGGGGAAAAGGCGGTACAAGTCCTGAGCCCGCTGCACAGTGTTCACCAAAGCCAGCCCCATACCGCCTTTTTTCAGATTTTCCATAAGCGCCGAGTATAGACTTGGCAGGCCGGCCTGGATTCCGGATAACCGGACCGTCAGTCGCCGGGCCGGGTCGGCAGGAAAATAATGTTGTTCGACCGACGGGGCTCCGGGACGGAAAACTGAAAGCCGGGGATAAACTTCTTCCCGTTCCGGAAGCCTGGCGCCGACCGCTTCGGCCAGTTTGCGTCTTGTGCGCGGGGATAAGGTCGCCGAAAGAAGAACTATCGAGGATCCCATTGCCAACAGCCAGGGTAATAAGTGAACCAAAAGCGTACCGGTATAGGCGTCATAAGCGTGTATTTCGTCGAAAACCACCACGCGGTTGGCAAGCCCCCATAACCGCATGAAGTTGTGGCGCACGGGCAGTATAGGGATTATAGCCTGGTCCACCGTGCCGACTCCGTATTCCGACAAAAGCGCTTTCTTTTTTGAAGTAAACCATTCCGCCGCGCGGATTTCGCCGCCTGACGAGGAGTCATAAATGCCGGAAAGGCGCATTTCCTGGAATTTATCGTTTGAAAGCGTTCCGCCATGGATCAACTGAATATCCAGTTTGCGCGGGATTTTCTGATGTGACAGGAATTTTACGGTTCTCTCAAACATGGCATTGCCGGTGGCTTTGGTCGGCAGGGCTATATACAGGCCGCGATGTCCCAGATTGCGCTGTAGTTCCAGATGGGCGAAAAATGCCGCTTCGGTTTTCCCCTCGCCCATCGGCGCTTCTATTAAAATAATAGAAGGTTCCTTTATAGTTTCCAGGACGCGGGAAACAGCCTGCTGCAAAGGGCGCGGGGCCAATTCTAAAGCTTGTTCAAAAGACTTAGGCGCCGGGGAAAGGGGTGAGCGCGGCATCCAACCTATTGCATTAAGCGCTAGGTCGGCGCAGGCACGGCGTTTGTTATACCATGCCGCAAGGTCGCGGCAATCTTCCACGCATCCAAAAGGGAACTTGGTTTCATCCGACCCTATCCAGTCGGAAAAACTGGTCAACCCGGCCAGTAGCATAAACTCCGGACCGGACAGAGTTGACTTAATCGGTTTTTTTGTGGCCGGAAAAACCGAGGACAGCGCCGTAAAAAGCGTTTCTCTCGCCCGGGACCAGTCTTCCCCGCCTATCGCGCGTTCATCCCCGGCGAGCATTTGCAGTTTGTACGGGGCAAGCCTGTCCCCATGATGGCAGCCCACAGCCTCCCCCGCCAGAGAAGCCAATTCTTCCGGCCAACCATTTCTTCGCAGAATATCAGTAAGTGCAAGCTGGCTCAGAAAGCCATGATGAATAGCGGTATTAGGATCTATCCTCGTTCTTAGGCCATTTTTAGGCGCATTTGGCCAAAGGCACTGAAATCCTGGGCAGGCTTTGCCAAGGTCGTGGCAGGCAATTATGAGAAGCAGCCAGGAGCGGGCGTCTCTCCATTCCATACCCAGAGAGACGGCCATGTTTTTTTTAGTGCTTTCCGGTTCCCGGTCAAGAATGGCTTCCGCCACGACCGCCACATCCAGCATATGAAGAACAAGCGGGTGCCAGGTTGTATTATCGCTGGCACGCTTTTTGGCCCAGATATTACACAGATCATCTGGCAAAGATTTGCAATCAGGTTGCGTGTTACTGTTCATTGATTTTAATTTCGACATCAGTATAATTTTACTTTATCCGCCCGGCCACAGGCGGGACATTTGGTTTTACCGCGTTTGTCCGGCTCGGGGAAGCGCAGGCCGGTGTCCACGCCTTCGGCGCCGCGGCAGACGATGAGCCGACCTTCCGTGGTTACGTCCTCCTCCAGGCCGCAGGGCATTCCAGAAGTTCTCGATCATTGACGAACAGGCCCCGCGCTTTGGCGGATTTCTCCATGGCCGCTGTGCTTTTGGCAAGGCCGGCGAGCGTTTTCACGAGAGATTTAAAATTTGAGATTTTTTCATGCGTGGAAATACTGCACGTTCAAAATATTAACATATATATCCTACCACACCAACCCGACAAGGGCGTGTCGGGTTGATTTTGGAAAAAACCAGGTGTTAGCGCCAAGGGGGTGACAATCTGTACCCTTCCTTAACCTGAAAGTTGCAATTGCAACTTTCAGGTTAAAGGGGGCGGGTATTTTTGTATCATTATTTCAGGCACTATACTGGTTTGCCGCAGTTTAGAGATTGTCGGAACGGAGGATGAAATGAAAATAAGCAAAAATATGGAAGCTGCCGTAAACAAGCAGGTTAACGCCGAACTTTATTCGGCCTATCTCTACCTCGGCATGTCCGCGCGCTGCACGGAGATGAACCTGAAGGGCATGGCCAACTGGCTTTACGTACAGGCCCAGGAAGAGATGACGCACGCCATGAAGTTATACAGATTTATCCTGGAGCGCGCCGGCCACGCGAAGCTGCCCGCCATAGAGGGCGTGCGCGACGACTGGAAAACCCCGCTGGAGATGTTTGAAGCGGCTTACGGGCATGAACAGGAAGTGACCGGCATGATAAATAACCTGGCGAACATAGCCATTTCAGAGCGCGACCACGCCACCGCCAGCATGCTGAACTGGTTCGTGGACGAGCAGGTGGAGGAGGAGGCCAACTCCTCCGAGATAGCCGAAAAGCTAAAGCTAATCGGTGAGTCTAAAGAAGGGCTTTTCATGCTGGATAAGGAACTTTCCATCCGCGTGTTCGTGGACGGCACCCAGCCCGCCGGCGCGCAGGCTTAA
>CAZYFL010000058.1:0-10402 GCA_964646805.1 uncultured Elusimicrobiaceae bacterium
CCCACCCCGGATCTATGCTGGCTGACATGGCGGATCTGGCCGTTTTCCTGAAGGAGCGGCGCATACGCCCGCGGCAGGTAAGCGATTTCCTGCCCGCCCCGATGGAGCTGGCCGCCTCTATTTATTTCACCGGGCTGGATCCGTTCACGCTGGAGCCGGTTTATGTCCCAAAAAAAGAAACGGAGCGCCGCCTGCAGCGGGCGCTCCTCCAGTATTACAAGCCTGAAAACAAACCCCTGATAAGGAAAGCCCTCCGCAAAATAAACCGCCCGGACCTTATCAGGAAACTCCTTAACTAATAGCGGCCGGTAACCGTAAATTTTCAGCTGAAACTTTCCGGTTACCGGCCGCTATTTATTTCTCCCCGTGATGTTTCTTTACAAACTCCAGCAGTTCAAGTCCGTAAAGCGAGACCTTCTCAGCCCCAAGTCCGCGCACGGCGTACAAATCCTCAAGCGTCTTCGGCCAGGAAAGCGCCACGCGCTCCAGCACGTCATTGCCCATTATGGCTTCAGGCAGCATATTGCGTCTGACTGCAATTTCTCTGCGCCACATTTTCAGATTCTTAAAACGGTTTTTCACCGTCTCAAACCAGGCGCGTTTCTCCCTTGAGATCTCCCGCTTCGGCACATGGTATTCCGGGGATTTCAGTCCTTTCTGCAGCGCCTCGCGTATCCAAGCGCCGTGGTTAGCCAGCACATAGCCGCTCACTCCCTTAAAAATTGAAAGATTGTGCAGGCCCTCGCGAGGAGCCACCGACAAACGCAGCATCAGGTCTTCGCTGATTACCTTGAACGGCGGGGTATTGCGTTTTATCGCGGCGACTTCCCGCGCCAGGTAAAGCTCGCGGAGCACGGCAAGGCCGCGCCCGTTAAGCTGGCGGGCGCTTTTCAGCGCGAGGAAGCCGCTCTCGTCAAAACGCATAGGCTGCGGCTCAATCCTGCAGATCTGCGCGAACTGTCCCGTCACTTCTTTCAGGCGGCCTTTCTTTTCCAGATCGGCGGCCAGCAGATCGCGCAGCTTCTTCAAATGCACCGTGTCGGAGCTGGCGTAATCCAGCATTTCCTTCGTAAGCGGTCTATGGCCCCAGTCGGCCTTCTGGAATTTCTTGTTCATTTCCGCGCCGAAAAATTCCTTCACCATATTATCCAGGCCGCATCTTATTATGCCCAGATACTTCGCGGCCACCATCACGTCGAAAATATTAACAAAAGCGCAGCCCATCGCCGCCTTGAAAACCCTGATATCGGAATCCGCGGAATGAAAAATCTTTTCCACCGCCGGATCGGCGAAAACGGGTAATATAGACTTTATGTCCACCGCCAGCGTATCCACCACGGCGTTAATATGCTCCCCGGAGAGTTGCAGCAGGCAGAATTTTTCTTTGTAGGCGTAGAGGCTGTTGGATTCCGTGTCTACGGCTATATATTTATGCCTCGCCAGCCTGGCGGACAGCCCGTCAAAATCTTCCTGGGTGTTGATGAAAATGTAACTCACGATAAAATATAATAACATAATGCCCACCATAATTTTTAATAAGCCCTACGGCGTGCTTTCGCAGTTCACCCGCGAACACGGGCACAGCTCGCTCGGGGATTTTAAGCTGCCCGAAGGCGTTTATCCGGCCGGACGCCTGGACCGCGACAGCGAAGGACTGTTGCTTCTTACCTCCAACGGCTCTTTGCAGGCCAGGATTGCCGACCCCCGCCACAAAACGGCTAAAACCTACTGGGCGCAGGTTGAGAGGGAAATAACGCAGGAGGCCGTTTCAAAACTGCGCGCCGGGCTGATACTTAACGACGGGCCCACGCTCCCCTGCATGGCCGGTGTCCTGCCGGACCCGGAACTCCCCCCCAGGATCCCGCCCATCCGCTTCCGAAAAACAGTGCCGACTTCCTGGGCTGAAATAATACTTAAGGAAGGGCGCAACCGGCAGGTGAGGCGCATGCTGGCTGCCGTCGGATTCCCTGTACTCAGGCTGATACGCCGTGCAGTCGGCCCTCTCACGCTGGAAGGCCTTGAGCCGGGCCAATGGCGCGAACTCAGCGCCGGGGAAATAGAAAGTTTAACCGCAAAGCACAAGTGCTAAGCCTGTTTGATAAATCCTATAATAGCGGTTACGGTCTAAGCGCTGCGCTTAGGAACCTGACCGGACCATTGGGGTTAAAACATGACACGTGAAACTATACTCGCAACACTTATCTCCTGCTGGGCGTTCAGACGAAAACATCCGCTGATAGGTATTTTTTTCTCGCTGTTGATAATAGCAGCCTGCGCCGGCGGCATTTACCTGATAATCACGCAACTCTCCTCCTTCGCACTCCTCCCCTGCTTTACCGACGGGTGCGGGAATTAAGGAAAGCCTGTAACTGCTCAGACAGTCTTATGAAACTCTCCCCGAAACTGACGCTCCTCTCAATGCGCGAAAACGAGGCCGGATATATATTTGAAGTTTCCGGCAGCGCGGAGTTCCAGGGAAAGCTTAAGGCCATGGGGCTCTATACGGGCAGGCACATTCTAAAGCGCTCGCCGGAAAAATCGCGGGGCCCGGTTGTGGTTGAGGTTATGGGCACAAAGGTGGCGTTGGGCCGCGGGATGGCCGCCAGGGTTTCTGTAAAAGTAAAATCCCGCCGCATACTGCTGGCCGGCAACCCCAACGTGGGCAAGAGCGTGGTTTTTTCCCGCCTGACCGGACTGGAGGTAATTTCGTCCAACTACCCCGGCACCACGGTGGAATATACCGTCGGCAATACCCTGCTTGCCGGTGAGAGATTCTCGGTGCTGGACGTGCCGGGCGCTTACAGCCGCACCGCCACCAACAGGGCGGAAGAAGTCGCCGCCAGCCTGCTGGCGGAAGAGGACAAGGCCCTGATACTCAATGTTGTGGATGCCACAAATCTTGAACGCAACCTGTTTTACACTCTGGAACTCGCCGGTCTGGGCGCGCCTGTCATAATTCTGCTGAATAAATGGGATATAGCCCGGCGCAGGGGCGTCACTATAGACGCGGCGGCCCTGCAGCGCCGGCTTGGCGTGCGCGCAGTTCCCTTTGTGGCGACCACCGGCGAGGGTCTCTCCGGCCTGAAGAACGCCGTGGAGGACTTCAATTCCGGGCGCCTGCCCTCTCCCGCCCCGGTTCCCGCCGGACCCGACGAGAAATGGAAGCTTATAGGGCGCATCTCGGCCGAGTGCCAGAAGATAGAACATAAGCACGCCACCCTGATGGACAGGCTTGAAGACATCACCTCAAGCCCCGCCACGGGGCTCCCTTTTGCCGCGGTTGTTATGCTGGCTGTTTTCTGGGCCATACGTTTTACCGGCGAGGGACTTATAAACCATGTACTGGACCCCATGTTCCAGCGCGCCTGGATGCCCCTGGTGAAAACGGCGCTCTCCGGTCTTGCGGAAGGAAGTTTCCTTAAAACGCTGCTGCTGGGCGTAACACCCGTTCCCATGGAGTCCTTCGGGCTGCTCACTACGGGGCTCTATATCCCTTTCGTCACGGTGCTGCCTTATATAATTTCCTTCTACGCCGCCCTTGGCCTGCTTGAGGACATAGGTTACCTGCCGCGCCTGGCCGTAATGCTGGACAGCTCCATGCACCGCCTGGGCCTGCATGGCTACGGCACCATACCGCTTATGCTGGGGCTGGGCTGCAAGGTGCCGGCAATACTGGCAACGCGCGTGCTTGAAACCCCGCGCGAGCGCGTGATAGCCACGGCCCTCACTCTGTCGCTGGCGCCCTGCATGCCGCAGACCGCCATGATAATGAGTATACTTTCCCCCTACCAGTTAAAATACACGCTGGCGGTGTTTGCGGCTATCGCCGCCGCCGGGATAGCGGCTTCGCTGCTGCTCAGCCGGCTCCTGAAGGGCGAAACGCCGGAACTTTTCCTGGAAATCCCGCCCTACCAGACCCCCTGCGCCCCTATACTGGCAAAAAAACTTTATTTCCGCATAAAAGACTTCCTGTATGAGGCGGCGCCCATGATAGCGCTGGGCGTTCTGATAATTAATCTGCTGGATATGGGCGGCCTGCTCAACGGTTTGTCCGCCTTTTTCAAGCCCGCGGTCGCCAGCCTGCTGGGCCTGCCGGCTGAGACCGTCTCAGTAATGGTGCTGGGTTTTCTGCGCAAAGATGTTTCTATAGCCATGCTCTCGCCTTTCGCCCTCTCGCCCGGCTCCATTGTGGTGGCCTGCGTCTTCCTCAGCCTCTACCTGCCCTGCCTGGGCAGCTTCATGGTGACGGTGAGGGAGCTGGGAGCAAAGGATGCCGCGCGCGTGTTCGCCATAAATTTTACTGCGGCCCTGTTTTTTTCTTCGGCTTTGAATCTGCTGGTAAAATTCCTGTAATTTTCTTTTAAGCCATGATCTCCTACGCTTTAACCCTTAAAGAGGCCGCAATAGAACCTTTAGCCCCGGCCGCCTTCCTCTCGGAGATAAAAGGACATAACAGGGACTCCGCGCGGGACTTCCTGCGCGCCCAACCCGGCTTTCTGGGGAGAAACCTCCAGCTTGAAGCGGCGCGCGAACTTGCCGCCGCAGCCAGCCTGGCCGGTTTTGAAACCATGCTGCTACAGGAAACTGACCTGCCGGCCCCGCCGCATTCCATTGAGCCCGACAGGATAGAACCAAAGGGCGCAGGCTTCTACGCCCGGGCTGGAGGCGCGCTCACTTTCATCCCTTACGATTCCATAACCGTTTTCTCGGCCGCCGCCTTTGACGCGCCCGCAGTTGCGGACAGCATCCAAGCCCTTAAACCCGGCCTCTTTACGAAAATTGCGCGACTCGCCGGCGTCCCGGCCCCGGAAGCTCCAACCCCGCTGCGGGAAACATTTTTCCGCGCTGATATAATAGGCGGGGAAGGGCGACTGCGTCTGCTGCTTAAACCGGAGAACCTGGATTTTTCCCCTTTGGGCCCCGCGCGCTCCAACTCAAGCCTGATAAATTTTCGCGCCCTGCTGGACACTCTTTCCGCACCCGCTTTCAAAGCGGTAAAAAACCGTTTCCTGCATGCATTCATCTCAGTCCAGCCGCTCACCAGCTTAAAAATAGCCGGCCACGAAGCCGCCGAGATTGAAGTCTCCCGTCTCCTGTTACTATCCTCTAAAGTAGTTATCTAAATTGTCCATATCCAGAAAGAGGGTTTTTTCAGCAGACTGCTAACCTCCTGTGTGATGCCGGCACGGGTTGAAACGCGCCGGACGATCTTCTGAATTCCCCTAGCGCTGTAGCCGAAGGCGTCGTTTAGGGAGAAGACGAACGTGAAATTTATCACTATCTCTTAATCAGTAGAAGGCGAACGGGGGATTACGGTGCCAATGGCCCACGGCACAGTCCTCGCTTAGCGCGATCGGGTTGGCCGCCGGCAATCAATGGTGATATGCTGTTCTGGGATGTTTATGCGCAAGACGCCGGAATATTTCCGGCTCAATATAAGCCACTTCAAGAAGCCGCCTTGCCGGGCCAGAAGGTGAGTTCCATCCTTGCTCCCACGCCCGCACGGTTGACGCTGTTACGTTTAACAGTGAGGCGAAAACCGGCTGGCTTACGCCGAAACCGCGCCTAAGGCTGGCAATCTGCTCTTTACGCCATAACCTGGCCGGCGCTGGAATCTCCAGCGTTGTCTTACGAAGTTTTTTTGCGCCGTGCGCATACACAACGGCTTCTTTGAGCCCAAAGATAAGTTCTTGTCCCAGTTTTGTCCTGTGCATATTATTGCGCCTCCTCTTTTAGCTTCCGCACCAGGGTTTTTAAAATCCGCTTTTCATCCTGGGAGATATCGTCTTTTTCATCCTTGTCGTAAAGGGCAAGAAGATAGATTTGTTCTACGGCGGTGATATCCAGATAGATTGCCCGGTAGCCGCCGCGTTTGCCCTTACTGCGGCTCGGATCCGCGATCCTGAGCTTTCTGAGCCCTCCCGTTCCCGGAATAACCTTCCCGGCGTCGGGATTTTTAAGCAGTTCTGTTTGGATATTATCTAGGACGGTCGCCCCTACTCTATCAATCCTTTTTTGAAAAGCTGACGTTTCTATAAAAGTGCGGCGCATACTATCAAATAGTATATACCATTAAATGGTATATGTCAAGAGGGAGGGGGAAGGCGGCCGGCGACTGGGACAGCCTGCAGGGGAACGCTTTCAGAGCGAAGACCTGGGAATCGCTGCAGGGGCTTATGGCCGACGGGACGGGATATAAACGCCAAGGGGCCGACGCTTTCGCGGTTGCCTGATGCCGTGTACGACTATGGGACACTATTAATTTCTTGCCGCTTTTTCGGTTTCCTCCGTAGAAAAAACCCTGTAGTTCATCCCGGGGAAGATATTGTCGCGCCATTCTATGTCCTTCAGGAAACCCTCCTCCAGCCGGCTGCCCATGATCTGCTCGTAGAGGCCGTTGAAGCGGTGCGTGTGCGCCACGAAGCGTTTGGTGGAGTAGGTCCTGGCCGTACCCATCGTCATCAGGAAGGCCCAGTCGGAAGACATGCCCAAAACCACTTCGCGCGCGCACTGGTTCAGAGCCCGGAGCAGCGTACCGTCGGCGGACGGGAACTTATTGGCCAGCTCCACCATGCGCTCTACCTGCTTGTGCAGGTGGCGGTACATCCAGTCGTTGGCGCCGTTCAGCCATACTTCGTTGTATCCCTTGTCGCCCCAGGTGGACATGCAGGGTTGCACCACCTGGTTGTCCGGGTGGATGGCAAGGTATTCGCCAGGCGTGAGCATTTTAACGGTTTTTTGATCGTAGTGCATCTTCCTGAATAGGAATTCCAGAAAATCCGTGCCCTCGTACCACCAGTGGCCGTAGAGTTCCGCATCGTACATTGACACGACCACGGGCTTCCTTCCGAGGAAGCCGTTGAGGTGTTCTATCTGCCGTTCGCGGTTGAACATAAAGTTCCCGGCATGGCTGGCGGCCATCTCGCGCGCTTCGGCCGGGTTGTAAGGAGCCTTCTCGTTCAGGCCCACCCTGCCGGTTATCTTGCAGTACTTCATGCCGATATTCCTGCGCACACCGTCCTGGTGCAGGTAGGGCTTCACATAATCGTATTCCAAATCAAAACCCAAATCCCGGTAAAACTCGCGGTAGCGGCGGTCGCCGGGGTAGCCGGTCTCGGCGCTCCACACCTGCTGGGCGCTCTCCATGTCGCGGCCGAAGGCGGCCACTCCGGAGGGGCAGTAGACCGGCGCGTACACGCCGTAGCGGGGCCGCGGACTGCCGTAAATTATACCGTGCGTCTCAAGAAAAAAATAGCGTATGCCCTGAGCCTTCAGGAAGACGTCGTCGCCGGGGTTGTAGGCGCATTCCGCCAGCCAGATGCCGCGCGGACTGCGCCCGAAATATCCGCGGTAGTCGTCGGCGGCCAGCTTTATCTGGGCGTGCACCGCCTCTTTGCGCAGTTCCAGCGGCAGGAAGCCGTGCGTGGCGCCGCAGGTTATTATTTCCAGTTTGCCCATATCCTGGAACTTTTTGAAACCGACCAGGATATTGCCGTGGTAATAGTCCTCATAAAGTTCCCGTATGCGGCGGAACTTTGTCTCGTACATCCCGGCCACGTCGTAGAATTTGGTGTTGCGGTTGCGCACTACCTCCTTCTCCGCCAACTCCAGCCGCAGGTTATAGTAGCGGCGGAAGCGCTGACGCAACAGCTCGTCCGCCATCATATTGCACAGCGGCGGAGTGATGGACATGGTCACGCGGAAATCCACGCCTTCCGCAGTCAGGCGCTCGTAGACATCCAGCAATGGGATATAGGTTTCGCACATCGCCTCAAAGAACCAGTCTTCCTCCAGGAAGTCCTCGTACTCGGGGTGACGGATAAACGGCAGATGCGCGTGCAGGACTAAAGAAAGGTAGCCTTTTACTTTATCCGGCATCGGTGGTTGTAGCCCTGGTAACTTCTATGTTTATCTCCCGCGAACCGGTCTCATCCCTGGAGATAGCTTTTACCGGCAGGCCGGTAATGCCGTCCGGCAGCGCGAAGCGCATTGAGAAGGTTCCGTCCGGGTTCAGGTTCACCCTGCGCCCGGAAACTGTCACAAAAGCGTCCGGCTCGGTGGCCCCGTAAAGTATGAGTTCGCAGTCCGCCACCAGCCAGAATTTTTTCTTCTGCTGTTGTTGTCCGGACTTCTGCAACGCCTGGGAGGACAGGGAACTTACGCCCCATGAGGAGGCGCGGGAGAACACGGCGCGCAGCATTTCCCAGCGCTGGGCCAGGGACTTGGCCACTTCCCCGGAGCCCTTGCCTATGTATTCCACGCCTGAAAGCTGCAGCAGTTTGTCAAAATCGGCCGTGACGGCCATCCAATTTTCGTCGGCGACTTCGGAAACGCGGCCGCAGGGCAGGTTCACGGTATTGGTCTTTACCAGGCCGACAAAGGAACCGTCGGGCATTACCAGGCCGATCTCGCAACAGTAGGCGCGGCCGCCCTCCTGCACATTCACATACCAGTTCCTGGCCTCTAACATCACTGGAATATCAAAATATCTGCCGGCCGGATCGCCGCCAGAGACGTTGGAGACGTCATAAACCCTTATCACCTGGCGGCCCTTCTGAAAAATATCCTCGCCGTGCCGGCTGCGAAAGTCGGTTTTGGAATTCTCGGTGATCTCCCAGTAGACGAACATCCAGTTGGGATCGCGCGGCAACAACGCCGCCTCGGTAACGCCGTAGCCTCCCGGCAGCGTTTCGTGCCCGGCTTCAGGCGCGGTATTGTCTTTTTTTATCAGCCCTGACGAAGTCATCATTTTCTCCTTGAATCGGATTTATAATGTTATTGCGTCCCGGGGGCTGTCCGGTTCATTAAGTACAACGCTTGGCATCCCCCCCCCCACGTGTTTTATTATATCAAATTTTTGTAACTACTCAGGTAGTGGAGGGTTGGCCGGGGTTTTGTTTCGCGAACCCCTTGCGGAAGGGGGGGCCCCGCCAGGCGGGGGGAAACCGACGCAAGGGTTTCCATCTTCCGGGGTTCGCGGGGCAAAACCCCGGCCGACCCGAACCCCCTATAGCAACGACAGAAGGGGGAGCTGAGTAGCTACTTTTTATTTCGGGAGCAGGGGTGAATTTTCCGGGATGCCGTAAGCGGCCGCCAGCCGCGCAGGCGCCAGCGTTTCCGCCGCCGGACCAAAAGAATAAGCGCCGCCGCCGCTGAAAAGCAACGCCGTATCGCAACCCAGCCTGGCCAGCGCCGGCTCGTGCAGGACGGCCGCCACCGCCAGCCCCCGCCCGGCCAGCCGCGCCAGTAGCGCCATGATTTCGGACTTATGCTTAAGGTCCAGATGCGAGGTAGGCTCGTCCAGCAGCAGCGCCTTCGTTTCCTGCGCCAGGGCCTGCGCTATAAAAACAAGCTGACGCTCCCCTGTAGAAAGCGTGTTTATGGATCGCCCGGCCAGCGCGGTTATGCCGGTCTCCTCCATGGCAAGGCCGGCAGCGGCTCCGTCCTCCGCAGAATAGCCGCGCCAGAAACCCGCCCGGGCCGTGCGCCCCAGCAGCACGGTCTCCCGTACCGAAAAATCATAAGGAGTAGAAGTTTCACTGGCTACATAAGCCGCCAGGCGCGCCAGCTGCCCCGGATCAATAGAGGCCGCCTCCCGCCCCCCCAGCCTCACGGAACCCGAGGCCGCCTTCATAAAGCCCGTAAGCAGCCTTAAAAGCGTGGACTTGCCTGACCCGTTGGGGCCCAGTATGCACATGAAGCCCCCGGGGCGCAGTTCAAACGACAAATCCCGTATGAGCGGCCGGGGCCCATAGGAAAAAGTCAACCCGGAAACCTTCAGTACCGGCATCAGTTTTTACTCCTCTTCCAAAGCAGCCACATGAAAAAAGGCGCTCCGGCAAGCGCCATAACAATCCCGGCCGGGATCTCGGATGGGGAAAAGAGAGAGCGCCCCGCCGCGTCCGCGGCGGTAAGCAGGGCCGCCCCGCCCAACGCCGCGGCCGGAACCAGGGCGCGCGCCGAAGGGCCGGTAATGCGCCGCGCTATATGCGGCGTCATCAGTCCCACAAAACCTATAGTCCCGCCTATGGCCACGGCCGCGGAAGTGGAAGCGCAGGCCAGGATAAAAAATAGAATACGCTCGCGCTCCGGGTTTATTCCCAGGTGGTACGCTTTTTCGTAACCGAACGACATGGCGTCAAGCGCGCGCCAGCGGACCATGGCCGCCGCCCCCGCGGCCGCTATAATTAACGACGAGATAATAAGCGTCCCGGGCTGAACCGAATACAGGCCGCCAAGCACGAAATAAAAGAGAGAAAAAGAACGCGCGCCGGCCGAGGTCAGGGTAAGCATTACCAGCGCGGAGAGGAAGGCGCTGACAGCCACCCCCGCAAGAACCAGGGCGGCGTCGGACAATCTTCCCGCCAGACGCGCCAGCCAGTAGGAAAGGAAAGTGGCTCCG
>CAZYFL010000059.1:0-7195 GCA_964646805.1 uncultured Elusimicrobiaceae bacterium
TCCCCCCATCCTGACCTTCCCCCACAAGGGGGGAAGGAATCTACCCATACTATCCCGTCATGAGCCATAAATAAAAAACAGGCCTTGAAATTCCGGGTTTCGTCTGCTACACTCTAGAGACGGAACCTGCTTTTTCAGTTTCCCCGGACTATGGGGAAGGGTGGAAAACAGGCGCGTGTTTTTTTCTTTAGCAGCAGGGGGTATTATGGCGGATAATTCAGGTAATAAAAAAAAGACGCTTTTGGTTTCACTGCTTGCTTTCCTGTTTATCGGCGGAGGCGTATTCCTTTTCTTCATCATAGAGGGCTCCGACGACCTTACCGGCGCGGGCAGGGCAAATAATTTCGTTTACGGCTTCAGCGTCCGCGACGCCGTGCTGCCGCTGTTCAAGCGCCTGGGCATTTCCACTTACGAGGATGAAATCGTGCGTCCCAGGAAGCGGCTGGAGGCCGGCAGCATAGATCTTTCTCCGGAAACTTCCGCGCCCGCCGACGTTTCCGACTGGATGGCCGGCAACGGCGCCGGGGCGCCTTCAGCTTCGTCCTCTTCCGGCGCGCGTCCTGCCGCAATTCCAAAGCTGTCCGGCTCCGGCGGCTCTCCTGCCGGCGGTTCCGGCGGGGATACAAAATCCGCGGGAGGGGTTTCCCGCTTCGGCGACGGCGCCGCCTCCGGTAATACCGCTGTTTCGGCCAGGGCGCAGGCCGGCGCGGGCGGGCCCGCCGGCAAAGGCACACTGGGATCGCTCAAGAACGCCCGCGCTATGCTTGGCGAGGGCCTCAGGTCCGATTCGGCCATGACCGCAAGGAGCAAGTGGGAACAGAGCTTCGGCGTCGGCGGAGGGGGCAAGTCCGGCGATTTGGCCTATGCCAAAATAGGTCTTGTGAATCTGGATAAGATAAAGAGCGGGGAAATTTCAAGCCTTAAGCTGGATAAAAAAGGCTCTCTTAAGATCGCTGAGGTGGATCCCCCCGTAAAGGATGCCGAGGGCACGGAGAAGGCCCTGGCCGGCGATAAGAAAACCAAAGAGGATATGGAAATCAAACTGAAGACGGATATTGCGAAGAATCTTGTTGAGAATACCGGTAACGCATTGACGAAGTCCCAAGACGGCGATTCAACTTCAGATAATTCCAGCCCCGGTCCCGATGATTCCGGCGCCTGCGACTTGAACGCCGGCCCTCCGACAGCGCTTTGTTCTGCAGCGCTTGATCCCAGCAACTTATCAGAAAGGGACACGGGAGTGGAGTATAAACAGGTTGGAGCGGACGGCGACGACAAAATGTACAAGGTTACTTACAAAGGCGTCGGTCCTGGCATAACCGATCAATACAGCCGTCAAACTGTTAATTACAGCGATACAGTGCTAATGCGGATGGATTCCAGTGGCAATGTTAAAATCATAGGAGAGTATGACACCATTGAAACTCCGCGGTCCTAATAGTCGGCCTTTTCCCATAGACCCTTGACAAGTCAAGGTCTGTCTGCTATAACATTGTTGTGAAATCAACTTTGGCCTGAACGTCCCGGGGACTGTGTCAGGAAAAGTTTAAAGTCGTTTCTGTGGGAAGCGGGCGGGGTTATGATGAAATTCCAGACCAAAAAAAACAAATCAACCCAGTATGTTATCGGCGGCGTTGTGGCGGTTATCGTAATCGGCCTTTGGATTTCGCTTCCGCTCATGACCGGTTCTTCATTGGATTCCTCCGTTTCAACGGGTAATTCCTTCAGATCCAGGGCGGCGAATATATCTTTGCTTGGCAGCGACATCTCCTTTGAGGGCGGAGCCCCCGGCTCGCCGCTGAGCGGGGCAATGATTGACAACCCCGCCACTTCAGGCGCGGATATAGCAGCCTCCCTTTTCCAGTCCGGTTTAGGCGGCGAGGAGTCCATGATTTCCGCCTCGGCGGCTGATGCGGCCGCTGTACCTCCCCCTAGTTCTTCGGCTCCATCCGGCGCTTCAGCGGAACCGACCCCCCGCGGCAAGCTCGGTGCGGCGGCTTCCATCACAGCCGGTAATTCCAGTACGATGTCGTCCGGGGGCAAATACGACAAGTTCTTCGGCGCCGGAAATCAGAGATCCGAATTCGCCGCAGCCGCGTCCGCTGACCTCAAGAAAATGGCCGCCGCGGACAAGAAAAGTCCGCTGGCGGCCATGCTCGGCAATAGCGCGGAGAAGAGCAGTCTTGCCGCCAGGACCGGCAGCATGAATGAGGCCAGGGGTGGCGCCTCCTCGGCTTTTGCCACCACAGCCAAAACTTCCGGCTCAGATTTGAGCAATGACCTTGAAAGCACGTCGGTGGAGTCCGGTCTGCAATTGGGCCAGACCGCCCAGAGCCTTAAAAAGAACGATCCCAGCCTGAGTAAGACCAAGGTCACCCCGCCCTCCAAGCCGGAGGATGCCACCGATGAGAGCGAGGAGATGAAGAGACAGATAAAGATGATGATCATAGAGATGTTCCTTAAAGCGGCGCTGGGCGCGGTTTTCGGAGCGATTGCCTGATCTTTTTATTTTACGGGGAGGAGTTATGAACGACTATAACGGGAGAGAAGAAAAGAAGGGCGGGTTCCTTTCCGCGCTTTCGGGACTTTTCAGGGGTGGTTCGCCGATAGCCGGCGGCGCTTCTTCCGGGATGGGCTCAGCCGGCAGCGGGCTGGCCGGGCTTTTCGCCACCAAGGCCGGCGTAGTGGGCATGGTGCTCGGCGGCGCTACCATAGCCGCCGGAGTGGGGGTGGTCTACAACTTCATAGGCGACTCCTCCAGGCAGGTATATTCGCCGGAGCTTTTCCAGAACAGCTACTATGAAGAAGAATCCTCAAGGGCCGGTCTTGAAAGGACCAATTCGCGCGACACTTCAGCCGCGGCTTCCTCCACATTGGACATATTCAGGGAGCAGGCTAAAAAGGACGGGTTCGGTTTGGGCGGCGAAGCGGCTGAAGGCGGCAACGCCGACGCTTCGGCCGGGGCGCCGATGGCTGCCGCGGATTCTTCTGCGGCAGCGGCCGTTCCGGGCGACGAGGGTGGCGCGGGAGCGCCTAAACTGCAGGCTTCGACCGGTTTTGGAAGCAAGGGCGGCGGGGGAGGGGCGGGCAGCGGTACTTCTATACCCAGGCTGCAGCCCGGCGGCGGGCTCAGCGGCGGCATAGGGGCGCAGTTTCAACCTGTTTACAGGCCCCCTGCGCCGGCCGGCGGCGGTAAGATTTCAGGCATGTCCGCCTCAGCGGCCAGGGTAAAAAGCTCGCCCAGATACACGGTGCCCAATACTAACAAGAAAGGCGCATATGGGCAGGCCAGGTACGCGGGCAAGATGGGATCCAAGGCAGCCTATTCGGCCGACAAGGCCGGCTCGCGCACCGATGCCACCACCGCTTTCTCGGGTGAGACCACCGGCTCGGGCGACGCGGGCGCCATCGGCTCGGGCGCGGGTTTGGGCGGGGCAGGCGTTTCAAGCGGGGCGGAACTTAAAGGCAACGACCCCAGCCTGAACAGCAATGAATCTACCGCCCCGGATGCGCCTGACCCGGAGGACGTGGACCCCTGGCAGAAGTATGAAGACATGGCCATGTATGCGTTGCTGGCCGGCGGAGCGTTGCTGATTATTACAAAGGTGCTTGCGAAGTATCCGACTATGCGGATGTGGGCTATGGTTACCGGGTATGCGACCATTGCGGCGGCTTTGGTTGTCATCTACGCAGGTTTCATGATGTTCAACAAGTACGAACAGAAGATGATGGGCGGTGTATACATAGCGGCGGGCCTTCTGCTCATCTGGAAAGCTTATGAGGCCATGTCAGGGCTTGAGAAGCCGGCGCCTAAAGTGCCTTTGGTAGGAGTGCCCACATAGCAGATATAGCGTCGGATTCTGGGGAGCTTTTATGAACGATAATCTGCCGGAAATAGGCTTTAAGGAAAAGAAGGAAAGAAAGGGCGGGGCTTTCGGCTGGCTCAGGAGTAAGATAGGCGGAGGTTCCAGCGGGGCCATGGGGATAGGCGCCGCCAAATTCGGCGCCTCAGGGTTGCTGGCCGGCAAGGCCGGTACTATCGCCCTCGCGGCTCTGATGGCCGTGGCCGGCGGGATTTATCTGACCAACAACGCTCCCGCGCCGACTACCGGCGCTTTCAAATCCGGTAAGGTGGATAATTACGTGCCGGCCATATTAAGGGGCCAAACCGCCAGCCAGGGCTCTTCGCTTGATATGTTCAAGGACACCAACAGCGGCGCGGGCTTGGCCATGGAGGCGGAACCCGCCCGGGTTGAAGAGGGCGCCCCCAACCAGCCGGATCCCGGGCAGGGCAATATGCAGGATATGATGGGCAAGCTGCAGGGCGGCTCTATGGATTCGCTTACCAGTTCGCTCGGCGGCGGCTCAAGCAAGTTCTCCGGCATGGGGGGTTTCGGCAATAAGTTCGGTCAGGGGACTATCGGCGCAAAAACCGGTTTCAGTTCAGGTATAGGCGCGGGCTTCCCGGGAATGCCTAAGTTTGACCAACGCAAGGGCAATATGCTGGCAATGAGAGGCTCAGCCCGCCCCGTGTTCTCCGGCGCAAAGGGCGGCAAAGGCGGTTCCATGGGCTCAAAGTCCAGGAAGCAGCTTGATGCCGTGCGCAAAACGCAAAAATCCTATATCGGCTCAAATATTGACTCCGCGCGTTCCACGCAGGACAAGGCCTGGGAGGGCTCAACCTCCGAGGGCGATGCCGACAGCGGCGGGGCCGGGCTTGGCGAAGGCGGCGCCGGCGTGATGACTTCTCCCTCGCTTGACAGTTCAAGCGGCAACACGGGTACGTCTAACGATCCCGTTGTCTCAGAGGTTACGGGCAACACCGACGTCAGTCCGTGGAACGGTTTACCTGAGTTGGCGCTCGCGCTGATAGTGGCGTCCATCCTTATGTCCGCTCTCGCCAGCTATCTCATATCCCTGGGTAAGGCGCACCCGGTTCTGAAGGCGGCGGGCTATGCCCTTGCCGCCGCGGCTCTGGTTATGGCGATATATGCCACGTACATAGGACTGCAGATAATGACTGAACACGGGCAGTCCGCGATGGGGGCGGTGTATATGCTTGGAGGAGGTTTAGCTGCCGCCGCGGCCATCCTGGCTTTTTCCGGAAAACCTATCGCGAGCAACTCAATGCAGCTTGCATTAGCCGCCATGGCTGCCGCCGCCGCGCTGATAGGCGTCATGATGGGCGGCAAATAGTTCCTGGAGAGCATATGGCTAACACGTTTATAGGAAAACATAAACGCAAATCGGTTCTGGCCGCCCTGCTTTTTATTTTTCAGGGCAGGGTTAAGTATGTGAGCATAGCGCTTCTGCTCTTGATATTCTCCATTCCTTTTGTAATTTCCGGCGAGACCCTTGGCAGGATTATAGAGCTGCGCCCTGTAGCGGCCTTCCTCAGGATGGCGGGCCTGGACAGCAGGAGTTCGGTTATAAACCCCAGGTATTCAAAAGATATACTCAGGGCCGCCCTTGACAAAGCGGCGGATGAGAGCGTGCAAAGTTCCTTCTGGGCGAAATTCTTCGGCATAAACGCCACCCTGCCCCCCGGCGGCGGGCCTTCCTCTCTGGTCATGCTGCGCGCCGGGGGAGACAATTCCGGCCCGCCTAAAATTAAAGAAGGAAAAGCCGACAAGCGCGGCCCCGATCAGGTCAAAGGCGTGGTGAACGACGAGGAGAGACAACGCGGCGAGACCGCCGACGAGGTTAATCTTGAGAATCTGCCGGTCGGCGGTCTTCACGGCAATCTGATGAGCCGGAACCTGGCGGACAACTTCGGCGGCGCCGAGGCCGGCGGACGCCCCGCGGAAATGTACAATAAAGTCATGAGCCAGTCGGCCGGCGAGGTGCCTGTTCCCGGTCCCCCCGGCAAAGTCAATATCAGGAAGATGGGCCGCGTCTCCGGCTTCTCCTGGAAAAATGTCGGCTACAAGACCAGTAACACCAGGATGAATCTCAAGCTGAATACAAAAAAACCCCTGTTCCAGCTGGCCGAGACTTTCGCCATGACAGGGGCGGCCTTTAATTCCAGGACTTCCGCGTACGAATACCAGGCGGCCTATGTTGGTAGCACATACGACGGCAATGACTCCGACCTGGATGTGATCGGCGCGGCGGTGGAGGCGCCGGATACCGCCTTTACGGACTTAACCGATGCCCAAGCCGTGCAGGGAGTAGCCAAGGAATGTTCCAATTCGCAGGGAAACCACGGCGCCAAAATGTCTAAAGACGGCAAGATGATGAAAGAGATTGGCGAGGGCATGGGCAGCCCGCCCCAATGTTGTAGCAGCCGCGTGAGCGGTTGGAACAGCGATATAGACAGCGTGATAGCCCTCTGCCTGGATTTTAACAAGAACTCAAAAAAGCTGGCGGCCGCCTGCCAGAACGCCTACAAGCCTATGACCTGCAACTACGGCAAATATAAGGTGAAACCCTGCTCCAAGCTAAGGTGCTTCCTGGCCTGGCTATTGATGCTGTTGTTCGCGCCTCTTCTTCTTGCTATTGGATTGATTTCCATTATATTCGGCGGCAAGTTATTGGGTCCGGCCAAGTTATTCTTTAATCTGGTGTCAGGTGGAAAGCCATTCCCGAAAGTAGATGATGAAGATAAGGCGGACTACGAAAAACTCGGCGGAAATATGTAAGATACCTGTAACTGCTCAGGTAGCCAGGAGTCAGAATTCAGTAGTCAGAATGAGGACGCTAAGGGCGAGATCTGAATAGTTAAAGAAGTCCGTAAGCTGTTGGAGGCCTGTTCGCTATTCTGAATTCTGACTCCTGAATTCTGTCTACCTAAGTAGTTACAGATATTTAAGAGATTGCAGCCATAAGGCAGGCGGTATTTAGGTAAAATATGGGTAACTACTTAGGTAGACAGAATTCAGAATTCAGGAGTCAGAATGAAGATGTTGGAGGCTTATTCGCAGGCTATTCTGAATTCTGACTCCTGAATTCTGTCTACCTGAGTAGTTACAAATATGGTAGCTATTCAGGCGCAGGTAGAGGTTGAGATGTAAAGCGTTGCCAGCTCCTTCTTGCTTTGCCTATGCCTTTAGAGTACAGGGAATTTAAACTAGGAATCGGAGGCGGTTATGAATTTTTACAATAACGAGGATGAAGAAGATAAGAAGGGCGTCCCGGTGATGCCGGACATGGCATCGTCCTTCAGGAAAACATCCGCCTTCGGCAAAACGCCGCT
>CAZYFL010000059.1:7205-10350 GCA_964646805.1 uncultured Elusimicrobiaceae bacterium
AAACATAGCCGGCAGGCTTAAAAATCTCTCCCGCAAGGACATGGCCTTCGTGGCCATAGGCCTCGGTGTGCTGGTGACGGTTCCGGTGGCTGAGTATATGATGTCCCAGCCCGCGCAGGACAACCTCCTCAAAGAAACCTTTAATCCACGGGGCGGTCTTGCTGGCGTAATGGACATGGGCATAAACGGCCTCAGCGCCGGCTCGCCGGACGGCAGCGGCGAGGTTATAACCCCGCTCAGCGCGCGCGATCCGATGTCGCTCATTCTCGGTTCGCAGCCGACCCAGCCGGTAATACCCCCGGCCACGCCGTTGGCAAACTACAGGGACGCTGTGAAGGAATCCGGACGCGCCGCTTTCTCCGAAGCGGCCAAGTCGGCGGGTGTTACCCCGCCCATTCCCCCCCTGCAGGCCCCCCTGCGCAACATAGCCTTCGGCGGCGGCGGTGAAGGCACCCGCACCTCAGGCAGCCTGGGCGGCGGCAAGATAATTGAAGACGCCAGGTCGGCTTCCTCCAAAGCGCAAAAACGCTCCATGGTAGGGCCGGTGGCAATGCCCGGCTACAGGGGCGTGGCTTCCAATACTCCAAACAGCGCCTCCAAAGGGGCCTTTGAAAAGCTCCGCCTGCAGGCCGATAAATCAGCCGGAAATTTTTCCGGCGGCTCCGCCATGACCTCACTGGACAAGGCCGCGGCGGACGCGGTTGATATAGGCAAGGGAGGCGGCGGCATGGGCGCCGGCGGAGATTCCGAGAAGACCGGCAAGACTTCCGGCTCCACCACCAAGTACGACCACAACCGTTCAGGGGAAACCCTTGCGGAAGCGGCGGCCAAGGCGCGCCAGGCGAAGGCGCTTGAGTGGGAATTCTTCAAGAAGTACGAGTTTAAAAAGCAGTTGCTCACCGCAGTGTTTGGCGCTATAAGCACCAAAGTAGGCGAGGCCGTGGGCGGCATTGTGAAAAGTGCTCTCAGCGGCCCTCCTCCGCCCGAGAGATTCTGCTGGAACCCAAGACCCCCAAACACGTCATGTACTCCTGGCGAGATGATATCAATCCCTATGAAGTATTGCCAGCAAGCTGGCGGGGCCGCCACCGGGTCTACCACTGGACTCAACTGCGTGTGCAAGTGCGGCGTTGAGCCCATGCCCACAGCGCCCAAAACGGATAGCGCGGAAACTCCGACCGGTACCGCAGAGGATGTCGCCCAGGTCGCAAAGACCTTTGACGAAAAACTGCTCGCCATAATGCAGACCGTCAAGGAGGGTGTTGCCAAGTCTGATAACCCCGAAAAACTTTGGACGTATACCAGGGCTATACCGAACAATAAAGACGGTTTGTCCGGGCTGTTCGGGGCTGACGGCTCTCCGTTCGCGGAAATAACCAGGGGTCTTTTTACGGATATAAAAACGTTCAGAGGCAGGCTCACTACGTTCAACTATGCCTCCGCCTCGGCTAAGAGGAAGGCTGAGGAAGCCGAAACAGCGGCCATTGACTTCATATCGGCTGTGGATAGGGAACTCGGATCCCCAAAAATAATGCTGAAAGCCGGCGTTGAAGACGTAGCTACCCCGGAGATCAAATCTAAGAAGTCCAGGCTTGAAGACGCAAAGGCGCTAATTGAATGGGAAAAGAAAAAAATGGCTATAGAGAGGGGGTATGCGGATTTCCTGTTAAAAGCCGCCAGGTTCTATTCTGCCCAAGCTGCGGTGGTAGATACGGCGATATTAAAACTGAGGGCGAAAGGGGGCGAAATACGCCAGGTGGCCGATGAAGTGAATGGCGTAGTGGCCGGTATTAAAGAGGAAGATGCCGCGAAAGTCGGCAATCCTGAAATACTCAAAGCCGCCTTCACCCGGTTGTGGGATGGGGACAGGGATTCGGCTATTAACTCAACCATGAAGTTGCGAGGGTTCGTAAAGATAAAGGATTGGAAGTTTGACGACGATGTTGCGCTGAGACAAGAAACCGAAGTCTGGGCTGCCGCCAGCCCCCGGCTGGCGTCGGAGAAGGGAAACAATACGTTTACCGGAGACGAACAAGTTCCCGTGGCAGATAACATGGTGGCCGTGACCAAGCGCGCCAAATTCGGGTTACCCGGGGATATAGAAATTCTTTCCGTTGAACCGGCGGAGATCATCAAAGACGCCCAAGACGTGATCTCGGCGATAGCCAAGCTGCGCCTGGAACCCGGTATTAATCTGCCTGCCGGCGGCGCCGCTCCAGGCGGACATCCGCCAGCCCCTGTTCCGGTCTCCCCGGAGCTTGAGAGCGCCAGGAACGGGGCTTTGCAGGCGTACGAAGCGGTCTCCGGAAATATGGAGAGGCTGAAAATTGCGGCGAAAAAGGATGCTAATTCCCTTTCAGCCATAAAGGGTGATCAGCGCGCGCAGGACGCCGTGATCTCTTACAATGAACAAATGGTTTCCATTGATAAAGAAATGGCCGCGCTGAAAGGCAAAATCGCCGGCGCGAAAGATGAGGCGCTGATAAAAGAATATAGGATTCAGCTGGAGGGTTTAAGAAAAGATGCCGCCTCAACTGCGGGCGCGCTTGCCAAAGAATATACCGACATTACGCGCAAACCTTCAAGCGCCGACAGCGGGCTTAAGCTGTATAACTCTGCCGCCGCCGGCAGAGCCCGGACGAACGCTGTCACAAATCCCAAACCGGATCCTAAACCCGGGCATAAGGCCGCTACACCGGGAGTTATTGAGACTATTTTCCTGGCCCAGCAGGGGGAAGCTTATGGCCTGGCGTATCAATCCGGCGTTGAACAACTGGTTCTTAAAGGGGGAAAGAAGAATAGCGGCGGTACCAACGCATATTACAGCGGCAAGGCATCCCGTGAAGCTCACATATTCAACGTTGACGTTGCCTGTTCATATAAGGCTGAAAGCAATACCTGGGAAATAACCAGGACCACATTACGGGTGGAGAGCGGGCCTGCAACGCAAAGCGCAGGCGTTTCCGGGGGGGTAAGCATGTTCGGTCTTAGCGCCGGAGGTAACGCCACGAAAGGCGTAATGACCCTGCAAAACGGCATCCCGGCGTCTTATCCGGGCTTTGCCGGCAAGCCATGTAAATAGCAACCGCTCTTGAACGAAACCGCTTCGCGGCAGTCCCCTTCGCTGTAACTTCTCACCATAGCC
>CAZYFL010000060.1:0-10329 GCA_964646805.1 uncultured Elusimicrobiaceae bacterium
ATAATCTGCAACTTCTTACTCCTGACTACTGAATTCTGACTACTGTCTACCTGAATAGTTACGATTATTGATTCATCTCCGCTATTTTATTTACGGTATTTTCCTGCATCTTGCGCACAGCGGTATCAACAGTCAGCTTGCGGGTAGTGGCAAGTCCCAGATAATTTCGGACGGAATCCCAGACGGCCCGCATTTCGGTAGCCATAGGCATGGGCCGGCCTTTCAGTATCTGGTCCAGAGAAATTCGGGAAATCTCGTCGGAAGTTATTTCCGGGGCGGAGCCGGCCGCTTTAAGAGCGGGAAGGCGGGCAAGGGCCTGGTACTGCTTAACCTGGTTTTCTTTGGAGGTGTAAAATTCAATCAGGCGTTTTAGCCTGGCCATTTTTTCGGGTTTAGCTCCGGCGCTGACCATGAAATACTTGCCGCTCACCATAGGCGAGGGGTAAAGCCCTGTCTTTGAAAGCTTCGGGATAACGCATAGGCCGAAATCTTTCTTGAAATGTTTCCGGTATAAGGCAATCGCCCAGTCGCCGTTTATAATAAACGCGACTTTACTCTCCTTAAAAAGTGAGTCCATGCAGTTATAATCGCACTCCATGGGAACGTATTTTTTTTCATACTTCAGGTACAGGTAAAAATTCACGGCATCGCGCATGGCTGCGGTATCAAGCGTCGGCTTCTTGCCATCCATCGGCCAGCCGCCGAAGGCGCCCAGCCAGGGCATCAGCCAGAACGGTTCGCCCAGGTCAAAGGCCAGGCAGCGCTCCAGCTTAAGCTGTTTAGCCGGCCCGTCGCAAAAAGCGAAAAGTTCATCCATGGTCTTGGGGGGGGATCCGACCAGTTTTTTATTGTAAAACATCATCAGGTGGTTGCCGTTTGAAACAGGTACGCCCCAGGAATGTCCGTCCAGGGTTATAGCTTCCACCACGGGTTTGTTGTAGCGGGAAAAGTCAAAATATCCCTCCAGCGGCATAATGAAACCGGACACGGCGTAGAGTCCGGCGGTATCCGAAGGCCCGAGCAGGAGATCCGGCGGCACGCCCGCCAGCGAAGCGGCCTGAAACTGCTGGCGCAGGTCCTCGGTCTGATAATGAGTGCGGGTTATCTCAATGCCGGCGTTCTCCGGCAGCTTCTTGAAAGCCTCAAAAACCGAGTCTATATAAGGGGCGACCTGGGCGTCTTCCTGTTCCCAGACCACGATGGTCTTTGAAGTATCGGCGATGGGGCGGGAACAGGCGCAGAGCGCCCCGGCTAAAATTAAAAGTTTGCTTTTCACCCTGCCCCCTTTCAAATCCCGCCCTGATGTTTTTCAAAAAGGTAGTTACTGCCTTTGTGCTGAAACGCAAGTTTGAGGGAAATAACAGATACAGTCAATCATCCAGCAAGACGTTGAGCTTCTTTAAGACTTCCGACAAGGTTGCTCCTGGAATCCTACAGCAGACTTCTGACCTGATCCGACAGGATGACGCCGGAAGCTCTTAGACCTGAGGGGATAGGAACTTCGAAAGGATAGTTCTTAACTTGGGTAGTGATGGGACAGAAAATGGCAAGACCCGCTTTCCGGTTATAGGCCTCGGGAGAAAGAGCCAAAGCCGGCCTATGGCCCGCCTGCTCATGCCCTGCCTGGGACGCAAAAGACAGCCAGACCACATCGCCTCGCTTCGGGCAGTAGGAACGGGGCATTACCAGATTTCCTGGCCGGAAGCGCCGCCACAATTCTGCTCGGAGTGCCGATTGTTTTTGGTGATGCGCTTAAGCATCTGCGAGAGCGGGATTTTGCATTGCCTTTTGGGTTTTAGAACCATCCTGCCTTCTACAACTGCCATCTCAACTACGGAGCCCTGGTGCAAATGAATATCCCTGGCAAGAGAACTGGGAATGCGCAGAGCCAGACTGTTTCCCCATTTTTGAACGATTGCGGTCACAACACCCTCCGTATGTATCTACATTGAATATACATTTATTCTGGAGGGATATCAAGGGCTGGGCTGAGGAAACCCTTGCGTGGTTTCCCCCCGAAGCGGGGCCCCCCATCCGCAAGGGCGCGCAGGGCAGCCCCCGGACGGCCCTTCCCACTGTCTGAATCGTAGTGATATATCGCGTGCCTCTTGACAGGCCTATTTAACATTTGTTAATATAGCCTATATGGTTAGGGAAGAATTTAACATTAACAGCTTAAAACCCGGATTGAATTATCCGGACTGTATTCGCCGGTTTCGTGTAAAACACAGCCTTACGCAGCAAGCACTGGCCGAACGTCTTGGCGTTTCCTATGTAACAGTCAGTCGCTGGGAGAACGGTCAGAGCAAGCCTTCCCAGCTTTCCTGGAACCAGATCCGGCAGTTGGAAATGATGGTCGCAGAGCCCAGTGCGCCTTATGGTGAAAAAGGCGATAAGCCGCCCTTAGTCCTGGATTTTACAGCACAACCCGATGTTGTTAAGGTTTTGGCCGAGGGTGAACGCCTTTCTTTCGGCCATCTCACCAACCCCACCTTCGCCACCGAGATTTCCAGTATAGATCCCTTGCCACATCAGAGCCTCGCGGTCTATGATCATATGCTAAAGCAGGCCCGGCTTAGGTTCCTCCTGGCGGATGATGCGGGTGCGGGCAAGACTATCATGTCCGGTCTGTATCTCCGCGAAATGCTGTCCCGTCGTCTGTTGCGGCGCATTCTAATTGTGACACCCGCAGGCCTGGTCAGCAACTGGCGGCGTGAACTGCTGACCCTCTTTAACATGCCCTTCCTCACCGTAAGTGGTGCCGATGCGCGTCACGACAACCCATTTATCGGTGAGAATAGCGACCGCATTATTATCAGCATGGATACATTATCCAGCCATCGGGTCTTTGCGCGTCTCAAGGAAACCCAAGTTATCCCCTACGATTTGGTTATTTTCGACGAGGCTCACAAGTTGGCTGCAGACCGCGGACCGGACATGCGCGTCCGAAAAACCGATCGCTACTGCCTAGCCGAGGCGCTGGCAGGAGTTCCATGCCACGACGAGAAATGGAGGCTGTCCTGGAGCGCCCATCATTTGCTCTTACTAACGGCAACGCCGCACATGGGAAAGGAGTATCCCTATTACGCACTCTGGAGGCTTCTCGAACCGGAGATCCTCACCACGCCCGAGGCCTTTCATGAGTTTCCTGCGGACCAGCGCTGTCTTCGCTTTATTCGCCGCACCAAGGAAGAGATGGTCTATTTGGATGGGCGCCCCATGTACCCCAAACGTGTTTCGGACACCTTGGCCTATGGTTTAACCCAGGGTGATATAAGCGAGCAGAGTCTCTACGATGAGACTACAGACTACCTGCGCTATGTTTATAATAAAGCCAAAATGCTCAATCGCGAGGCTGCACGCTTGGCCATGAGCGTTTTCCAGCGCCGTCTGGCAAGTTCCACCTTCGCTTTATTGCGTTCCTTCAAGCGTCGCATTGAGAGGCTCAACAACATCATCACTGATGTGCAGGACGGTAAGATTACTCAGGACCAGTTGTTAATATTACAACATCGCATCCACGAAGATGATGATGTTTTTGAATCCAAGACTGCGGATGACGAGACCTCGGAGGAAGGCCGCGAGGAGAATGAACTCGCTGAAGAAAAGCTCCTGCAGGGAGTGGTCGCGGCATCCCTTGCGGATCTATTGGCGGAACGTGAGCAGGTCCAGCGGCTGTTGAATCTTGCCAGGGAAGTAGAAAAATCAGGTCAGGAGTCTAAGTTCGAAAAACTTCGCGAGGTCCTTACAGCCCCGAAATTTACAGGTGAAAAATTTATTATTTTTACTGAACATCGCGACACACTGTCGTTCATCGTAAAACGCCTGGAGGGGATGGGCCACACCGGCCAGGTTGCATGGATTCACGGTGGCATAAGTGCCCAGCCCGACAACCAGGGCGGGCTCAGCGATCGTGACCGGCAGGTTGAGTTTTTCCGCAAGCCGGTTCAGGAAGGCGGGGCGCGGTTCCTCATATGTACAGATGCGGCTGGTGAAGGCATTAACCTTCAGTTCTGCTGGATAATGATTAACTACGATGTGCCATGGAATCCGGCAAGATTGGAGCAACGCATGGGCCGTATCCACCGCTACGGTCAGAAGCACGACCCCGTCATAATCGTAAATTTGGTTGCCCCTACCACGCGCGAAGGCAAAGTCCTCAAAGTGTTGCTTGATAAACTGGAAAAAATTCGCAAGGAGCTTCATTCTGACAAGGTTTACGACTGTATCGGCCGGATGTTTGATGGCGTCTCCATAAGGCAATATATGGAACTTGCGGTTGTTGCGGACGCGGACACTGTGGCCCGCGAACTTGAGGGGAAACTTACCAAGGAACAAGTTCTTGCTCTGGCTGCGCGGGAAAAGACTCTATTCGGAACCGGCGGTGACGTGACTCAAGAACTTCCGCGCTTGCGAATCAGCTTGGAACGCGAGATTTATTTCCGCCTACTGCCCGGATACGTACAGCAGTATGTCCAGCAGGCCTCGCCCTTGGCTGGTCTTGAGATAGAGGGTGATATTAATGGTGTCTTCTCATTTCGTCCGGTGAGGCCAGGTGCGATTGATCCCCTTCTTCCTGTGCTTCAACTCTACCCGGAGAACGCTTGGGAACGCCTATCCATTGTGCGGCCCCTGGACCGTAAAGATACCATCTGGCTGCATCCAGGAGAGCCTGTATTTGAGCGCTTCCGCTCCATGGTCAGCGATCGATTGGCGGATGAAGGCCGGCGCGGAGCAATTTTTATAGATCCATCAACGGAGAGGCCCTACCTATTCCACTTGGCCCTTCTTTCCATCGTTCGTAAGGCAGACCCGGACATTCCTGAGCTGGTCCAGGAGGAGATGCTGGACTGCCGCTTGGTCGGCGTAAAGCAGTATGAAGGTTCAGAGATCTCCATCTGCCAGGTAGAGCATCTCTTACTTTTAAAGGGAGGCCGCGGACTTCCTGCCTCCGCTCAGCGCCTGGCTGCGATGGCAAACGACGATAAAGAACTGGCCCGCGCTTTTCTGGCCGAGCGTATAGCGCGCGAGCTGGCGCTTGAGCGCAAGAAAAGGTTGTTGGAGAGTATCCCTGATCGCGAGAGTTTCATTGACCGAGGTTTTGCCTACCAAGAGATGGACTTGGCCACCGCCCGGGCCAAGCACGCCGAGAAGGCGCGCACCGGCAACCGCAAGGCTATTGAAGCTTTGGATGAAATCAGGCGCCAGCAGAAGCTCCTGGTTGGCCGGCGGGAGAATACCATGGCCGTCCTGCGCCGCGAACCGGAGCTTATTGCGCCGGGGCAGGTTGTCTTTGTGGCCCATGCCTTAGTTGTTCCTTCATCAGACCCCGTAGATATCGAGCAGCATGAGGCTAATGTGGAACTGGTCGCCATGCAGATTGCGCAGGTGTTTGAGGAGGCGGCCGGAGCTACTGTCCATGACGTTCATACGCCGGAACTTGCCCGTTTAGCTGGTCTCCCGGATAATCCTGGTTTTGACCTCCTCTCCATCAGGCCAGGGGACGAGAGGCGTGCAATCGAGGTGAAGGGCCGCACCGGCACCGGCGAAATAGAGGTGTCGGCAAACGAGTGGGCCAAGGCCTGCAACATGCGGCAGGCGTATTGGATTTACGCTATCTACGACTGTGCGAGCTCCGCTCCCCGTCTTGTTCGGGTGCAAGACCCTTTTGAGAAACTCCTGGTGAAGGCAAAGGGGAGTGTGCTTATTAGCGTATCGCAGGTGATGAAGTCTGGAGAGGCGTAACGATAATGAATTAGGAATTAAAATTATGAGATTTATTCATACAGCAGATTGGCATTTGGGCCGCATCCTTGAGCAGTTTCACCTGACTGACGATCAGGATTATGTCCTGGATCAGCTCATTGCGTTGGCCAAAGATCGCAAGATTGATGCGTTTTTGATATCCGGCGATGTTTATGATCGGGGTATTCCCCCACCGGAGGCGGTTGAACTCCTCAGCAAATTCGTGTCGCGCATGACGCTAGACTTAAAAATACCCATCATCCTTATTGCGGGAAACCATGACAGTCGTGAACGGCTTGACTTTGGAGCTAAGATTCTAGAGCGAAGTCACTTGCATATGTTTGGCGCAGGAACACCCATAGTGCCATATGTCGAGCTTTCGGATGCGCATGGCCCCGTAAGATTCTACGCGCTACCGTATGCCGAACCTGCGGAATGGAGGCAGGTTCTTTCCAATAATACCATCCGTGACCATAAGGCGGGTTTCGAGCATTATATCGCAGGGATTCGAGCTGAACACCCAAAAGGCTTACGGTCTGTCATCCTTGCACATTGCTTTTCTATCGGAGGGCAGGAGTCTGATTCGGAGCGCCCTTTAATGTTGGGGGGTGGCGGACAGATAGAGTCCACACTTTTCGATATGTTTGACTATACTGCCCTCGGGCATTTACATCGACCTCAGCAAATTGGGAAGGCTTGGTATTCGGGTTCCCTCTTAAAATACTCAAAATCAGAGGTGAACCACGAGAAGTCGGTCAATGTTGTTGATATGGATAAGACCGGAGCGTGTGTCGTTGATCGCATCAAGTTGGAGCCACGTCGTGACCTACGCGTTATTGACGGCCTATTCGAAAATCTCATGTTTGGTGAGGCGAGCGACGACTATATCCATGTCGTTCTTCGTGATGCGCATCCCATTTTGGATGCGGCCAATCGTCTGCGAAGTCGGTATCCTTTATTGCTAGGGTTATCTCGTCCAGAGATTCAGGTTGCGGGAACCCGGCTGGAAGCTTCCGCCATGGCGAAAATGAGCGAGGATCAACTCTTTGAGGCATTTTTCACGGAGATGTCAGGGGAGAAGCCAAACGCAGAATTAATGCAGGTATTTCGAGAGGCTGCTGGGGCCGTTCGGTCATCCATGATGGAGAATCCATCATGAGACCGCTTCAGCTAACGATGCAGGCCTTCGGTCCCTTTGCAGCCGAGCAGAAGCTGGATTTTCGTGGACTCGGCGCGAACTCACTTTTCCTGGTTTGGGGACCAACAGGATCCGGAAAGACGAGCATTATGGACGCTATTTGCTTCGCGCTGTTCGGAGAATCGAGCGGGCATCTACGCGAGCCCTCACAGTTGCGGAGTCAGTTGGCGGCCGTTGATGTGCTAACGCAAGTCATATTTGACTTCTCGGTGGGCACGAATAGTTATCGCGTAACACGTTCACCAGAGCAGGATCGCCCAGCCAAGCGCGGGGGAGGTACGACGGCGGATCCGCATAAAGCAGAGTTTCATTGCCTTGAGATAGATGGCTCAGAGGGGCGGGTTCTCGCAGCACGGCCTTCTGATGTCAACGCGAAAATAGAGACATTGCTTGGCTTCAGCGCGGAACAATTTAGGCAGGTCGTGGTTCTTCCGCAAGGCAGGTTCCAGGAGTTTCTTTTTGCGCAGGACAAGGAACGCGAAGAGATTCTTGAAATATTATTCAGGACGGACTTCTATCGACGTGTTGAAGAGCAACTCAAGGAAAATGCGAAAGGCCTTAAGACAGCATTCGAGAAGAGCCGTGCCGCTGTCGAAGCCACGTTGAAGCCGTTCGGAGTTACTGATCGTCCAGGACTGCTTGAATCCATGGAGCGTGCACGTGAGAATGAATATGCAGCGGAAGTGACCCGCGCTGAGGCGCACGCATCATTTGAGAAGGCACGCAAGGCGTTCGAGGAAGGGCGTCAGTGCGCAAAGGGATTTGCGGAATTGTCGGCAGCCGAGGCCGTTTTAAAAGATGTTGAGGCGAATCGCAAAGCGCATGAGAAAAACGTCGTGAATTATAGGAGGGCTCAGGTCGCTGTACCGCTTGTTCCTGTAATGAATGCACGTGATTCGGCTAAGGTGGAGGCAACTGAGGCTCGCGAACGACATGGAAAACTTGTTAGTGATTTGTCCGACGCACGCGATGCGCTCAGGCAGGCGGTTAAGATACTCAAGTTGGAAGATGCCAAGGATAGTATCAGACGCGCAGCTGTGAAAAGGATTGATGTGCTGGAAAGGCTCGTGGAACGCCTTGGGCCTCTTGAGAATTCGCGCGCCAATGTGGTTAAGACCAAGACGGAGTATAACGATGCCGTTGTTAACACCACAGAGCTAGAGACGAAGCGCAAGGAGTTGTCCGGCAAGCTCGAGCAGACGCGGACGGAACTCGAGGCCCTAAAGCTCAAAGCGAGAAACGCGGAAGCGAAGGCTCTTCTTGAAGAGAGTACGGCGGCCGCCCTCAACGCGAAAGAGAAGAGCGAGGAGCTGGTCGCGGAACTCAAGCGTGCTGATCAGGCTCTCAAGGATGCTATGCGC
The DNA here is from genome assembly GCA_964646805.1 of uncultured Elusimicrobiaceae bacterium. Taxonomy (GTDB): domain Bacteria; phylum Elusimicrobiota; class Elusimicrobia; order Elusimicrobiales; family UBA9959; genus UBA9959. The sequence continues at coordinate 8,305 of CAZYFL010000060.1, forward strand.
CAGGCGGAGCGTGTAAAGTCGGAACAGGAGCGTATTCAGAAAGCCGCGGAACGAAAGGAGCAATCCTGGCGTGAGGGCCAAGCTTCGCGACTTGCATTAACTCTTAAGGTACACCAGCCATGCCCAGTCTGCGGATCAAAGGAACATCCACATCCTGCCCGCAGCGAGGCCACTATCCCATCGGATGCAGAGATGGATCAGATTCGTGAAGGGGTGCGTGTTGCTCAGGACGATAATCAATCCGCGCGTGACAATCTAGCGAAAGCTGAAAAGGCCCAAGAAGTATTGGCGGATAAGCTGACACATATGCAGGGATCTCAGGGAGACCACTTAAACGTGACGATGTCTGCTTTACGGCGCCGACACGAAGAATTACGCCTTCAGCTTAAAGAGGCCAAGGATGCGGAACGGGCAATCCCGACCTGCGAAGCGCGCCGGATTGATCTTGCTAAGCGACTTACTCAAATAGAAAGGGAGCTAAAGTCTTCGGAACACTCACTCGGGCGGTTACGCGATGCGCTAAGAGCAGCGGAGGCATCCTTGAAAGAACGCGAAGGAGACTTTCCACAAGGATTGCAGAATCCGATTGTGCTAAGGAAGGCACTCCGTGATGCCAGAAGTACTGACGAAGAGCTTAAGACGGCACTGGAGCATGCACAAAAAGAAGAACGTGCTGCCCAAAAACTATTTGAAGGTACGCAGAGCACCTGCGAAGCAGCTGCCGCGAGAGTTAAGCGAGCAGAAGCAGTAGCGGCGAAGGCCGTGGCGCGGTTTGAAAAAGATTTACAAGATGCTGGATTCTTAAGAGAGGGCGACTTCGTTCAAGCACGACTTTCTCCCACAGACATCAAATGTCTGGAAAGCATAATTAAGACCTGGGAGGAAAGCATTCATAAAACTGAAGATCGTATGATCCGTGCGAAAGCTGCCGTGGAGGGGCTTTCGCGGCCAAATCTTGTCGGGTTGCAGGCAACCTTTGAAGAAACCCAAAAGAAGCATGCCGAAGCAAATGGTCGCGCTGGAGAAATTAAGGAACAGATTAAAGGTCATAAAACCGCCGTGGAAATTGTGACCAGATTAGAACGCGAAGGGACCCAAGCCGAGAAGAAATATCAACTTGTTGCGCGCGTTGCGGACACGGCGTCAGGAAGCAATGTTAGCGGAATTTCTCTTAACCGTTATGTGCTAGGGGCAAGGCTGGATGAAGTATTGACCCAGGCCAGCATTCGGCTGACAACTATGAGTCGAGGCCGATTCAGACTATCGCGTGTCAATACACGTGAAGACCGCCGCCGTGCCAGTGGTCTGGAACTTTCTGTTTTCGATGAACATACGGGCAAAGAACGCTCCGTAAAGACACTCTCTGGCGGGGAAAGCTTCCTGGCAGCCCTATGCTTGGCACTTGGCCTGAGTGATGCTGTTCAGGCTACAACGGGAGGTGTGCGATTGGAAAGCATATTCGTCGATGAGGGGTTCGGCACGCTTGACCCGGAAGCCTTGGATGCTGCGGTGCACGCGCTCGAAGAACTACAGCGCGGCGGGCGTCTTGTGGGAATAATCTCGCATGTCCCAGAGCTTAAAGAACGAATCCCCGCGCGACTAGAGGTCACGCCGATTCAAATTGGGAGCACTGCTCGTTTTATCATTTAGAGTTGAGGACATATGGTTATAAAAAGCATTCGGGTCCAAAACTTCAAATCAATCGCAGATTCAACGACAATTCCAATAACCAAACTATTTGGATTGATTGGAAAAAATAATTCGGGTAAATCAGCGTTGATTGACGCCATCCGCGTATTCTTTGGCGTGAGAGGAGTTGTGGCCGATGATTTTCATAAGAATAATAAAGGGGATATTCGTATAGAACTGTGTTTTATGCCAGACTACTATGCGGATAGCTCGGAAGAGAAGCGCTATATCGCCACCATTGAGTTCGATTCGGGACCGAAATACACCACAGAAATTAAAGATGAAGCGGACAAAACGATTAAACCAGCAACCATAAAAACCGAGCTTCCGCGACTA
>CAZYFL010000061.1:0-10252 GCA_964646805.1 uncultured Elusimicrobiaceae bacterium
GACCTGGTGGTGTGGCAAAGGTCCCAACAGTTTGTGCTTGCGGTTTAGCTGTTGGCAGGCTATTCTGAATTCTGACTCCTGAATTCTGTCTACCTGAGTAGTTAAGTAAAGAGTCTGTCCCCTGCATTCCCTGCATTACCGCTACTTCGGCAGGTAGTTGTATCTGAACTGGAACATACCCATCAGATCCCAGCCGCCTTTGAAGGTAAGGTAGGAAATTTCGAAATTAAGCTTGAGCAAAGTGCCCAGGTGCAGATTATAAAGCCTGGGCTCGTGCGGCGCGCCCTGCGGGACCATCAGTTCAAGGCCTATGGGAGAATCTTTTCCCGGCAGCCAGATCAGGCCCCCGAAAAGCATCCCTGTCGGGATCTGCAACTCGGCGGTCTCGCTGCGGTTGTTGCTCCGGTTTATGGCCCCTTTTGAAAGGAATTCCGAAAGGCTGTAGATAATTTTGGGCATATCTCCGTCGGAATAGCCGGCGTTTAATATAAATTTGGGGTGTAGGCGTTTTGTGAGAACCAGATAGGCGTTGGCGTAAGTGTCGGTTTTCCTGCCGGTTGCTTTAACAGTCAGGTCGAAGGTCCCGTTTATCGGAGGCTGCGGCGCGTCGCGAAACATGAAAATCCCCTGTACTCCGGCCGCCATGGCGGGCCGCCGCTTTCCCTCGGTTTGCACCTGCATTTTGGAGTCGGCTGAAAGCAGCCACAGTCCGACGCGGTCAATGTAGTTCGTTTTCTCAAGGGTCCATTCGTAAGTATTTTTTCCATAAAGGCGGCCTATGTAGTAGGCGGCGTTGAAATCCAGCCCCAGCCCGATGGCGTTTTTCCCCCTCCCCCTGTAAGCGGTGGGCATCAGGACCAAGCCGCTGAGCGACACTTTCCCTTCCTCGTAGCGCACGGGCTGTGATGGGTCCGGCTTTACCGGGGCCGCAACAGGTACCGTAATGACGAAACCTTTCTCCGCCGGAAGGACGAAACGTTGCTCCGCCGGAAGGACGAAACGCTGCTCCGCCGGAAAGACGAAACCTTCCGCCGCCGCGGCGCTGCTCAGAACAGGGGCTGACCGGGCCGAAAGAGGCGCGGCAAGAAGCAAGGGTAATAAAGCAAGCGTAAGTCTCATAGAGGGCTCGTTAAAAAATAACTGACACAATTTGAATGCTCGTCTTTGGCCGATTCCAGCGTTGCTCCTCACTTACAGACCGCCGGTATGCTCGTTCGTCGCGCCTCGGACTCGGCTCAAATCCGAGCTTCCAAATCATATCAGTTATTTCTTGTAACTGCTCAGGTAGCCAGTAGTCAGAATACAGTAGTCAGAAGTCGGGAATGAGAACGTCGGCGATGAAAAAAGCTCCACCATTCTGAATTCTGGCTCCTGAATTCTGTCTACCTGAGTAGTTACTATTTCTTAACGAGCCCTAAAAATATCAGGCCTGGGGGCATGCCGTCCGCCTACCGGCAGGCAGGTGCGCCCCAGACGGCCAGCGCGGCCAGCCTTGTAAGCAGGTTAGCCTCAACTCCGGCCAGTGCATCATCAATAATTATACCAAAACCCCCGCTGATGCAGGTCTCAAGTTTATTTATGGGCCAAGGCTTCAGGGTGTCCAGTGCGCGGAAAATAACAAAGGCCGCCGCCAGGTTGAAAGGCGTGCGGTCCATGAACAGCAGGGCCGTCCAGTAGCCCATCATTTCGTCTATAACTATGCGGGGGTCGTCATCCGTGCCGTAGCTTTTTGACGCCAGATCCGCTATCCACACCGAGAAGGGCAGGAAAGCCAGGCAAAAAAGCGCGAAGCGTGTTTTGTCTTCCGGGAGGAAAGGGACAAGCGCAAGCGCGACCAGCGTGCCGACCATGCCGGAGCCGGTAAATTTTTTATATACGGAGGGTCCACTGGACAATATAGTTCTTCCCTGATGTTGTAACCGGGAGACAAGCAGGGCCGGCAGGTAGCTGATAAAGCCTCCGCTGGCCAGGAACCTTATCAGGAAAGTTTTAGCCGGCATCTTAGTTCGCATTCCTCAGCTGGAATCCGGAGGTATGGAGGCTGAAGGATGAAGGATGAAAAAATAATCCTTGTTTTTGAGTCGTCTTTTGCCTCATCCTTCTTATCCGCCCTTCTCGCTCCAGGATTTGTAAATGAGTTCGCGATGGTTGGCCAGGTAGATGATCCCGCTGATGACGGTGAAAAGAGCTGTTATCACCGTGAGCCGGTAGGAGGCCGGACCGGCCAGGGAGCCCAGGTATTCCAGGATCCGTGGCAAAACCTGCACCTTTGACCACATGCCGAGTATAAGCAACACAAGGATAATGAAGGATGAAGTAAGCTGTATCGTGGTTTTTATCTTGCCGGCGCGTTCGGCCTGCAATACTTCCCCGTTAAGCGCAGCCAGTACGCGCAAGGTTGAAATCGTGAGTTCCCTCAACAAAATAAGGAAGACGGCCCAAATGGGGATTTCCAGCTCTTTCAGGGAGGCGAAAGACAGGAAAAGCGACATTATCAGCAACTTGTCGGCGAAGGGGTCGGCTATGGCGCCGAATGGCGTGGTGGTACCGGTCCGGCGGGCTATGGCGCCGTCCACTCCGTCTGAAATGGAGGCTATGGTGAGCAGCAGCAGGGCGGCTATTTCCGCCCACAGGGCATGGGTTATTATAAGAGCGAAGATGGCCAGGCTGAGGCCCATACGGCATATCGTTATCCGGTTGGCAAGTGTCATCAGTCGTTTTTGAACTTCAATATTTCCACGCCCTTCGGGGGAGAGAATTTAAAAATCTCCCTGTCAATAGCGGCGTTTTTTTCAACCGCTGTCAGACGGGTTTTTATTATCGTTCCATCCATGGAAAGTTCGGCTTCCAGCGGAAAATAATCCTGCGGCGAAAGCCTCAGGGTAAGCGTATAGCCGGCCCCGGAACGCGGGGTAAACACCAGCGTCGCCAGGCCGCCGTCCTTTGAGGGAGTCGCCAGGACGCTGTTTTTCTCCGCCAGCGCCGAGTAATTCCCGAAGTCCAGTATGCCGGAGAAGTTCTGGTCCTGTGTGCGGCGCCAGGCATCCCAGGAGGTGCGCACAACCTGCCTGTCAGCGGGCTTGTAAATCCAGATGTCGATTTTATCGGTTGTCACGATCTGGCCGGCCGGCCTGATATGTTCTATGCGCAACAGGTTCGGCTTCATGTAGCGCAGATTCCCCTCTATGGACTGTCTCAGGCCGGCCTCGGTGAAGTTTACTTCCTGGGTAAAATCGGCTCTTAGGGTTTCAAGCTTCGCATCCCAGGTCTTAAGCTTCTCTATTATTTCCGCAACGGGGTCGGTTTCCTTTTTTTCCGTCGTCGGCGCGGAGGCGGACCTGGTTGAAACAGCCACAGCGGCTTCTTTTTTCTGCGGCCTGGCCGACTGGGCTTTTTTTCCCGGCGCCTTCTGCGCCGAAACATTGAGGGCAAATGCAAGGAGCGCGCCGGCTATCGCCGTTTTCATTTTATTTCCTCCGTTACGGAAGACTGCGTGAGCTGCGGCTGGGCGGCTGCGGCGGCCTGCGCGTTCATGTGCGATTCTATCTTGTCAAAGAATATTTCCCAGCGGTTAGAACCTTCCGGTTTGTGAATGAACCCGTTCGTTTCCAGGATGCTCAAAATGTTGGTGGCCCTGGAAGAGGAACCAAAATGCGCCTTAAGCAGGTCCTGCGAAACGCGCTTCCGCTCCAGTATCAGACGCAGCGCGATTGCCATTTCCCCGGAAGAGCTGCCCTTGCCGCTGCCCTGGGTTTCCTCGTCCAGACTGAGCGGCTGATAGTTGGGCCTGGCCTGCGCCTTGACGAAATCAGCCACCCTGCGTATTTCGTCCTCGCTTACATACGCCCCCTGGATGCGGGAGGGCTTTTGCGCATCTATGGCCAGGTAGAGCAGGTCGCCGTTGCCTATAAGGGCCTCTGCTCCAGGGGTGTCCAGTATTACGCGGGAATCCGTTTTGGAGGTCACCTGCATGGCGACACGCGACGGGAGGTTGGCCTTTATGACGCCGGTGATGACGTCCACCGACGGGCGCTGCGTGGCCAGCACCAGGTGTATACCCACGGCGCGGGCCATCTGGGCTAGGCGCTGTATGGCGTCCTCCACCACATTCTTCTGCTGTAACATCAAATCGGCCAGTTCGTCTATAACCACCACTATATAGTATTCCTGCGGTTCTCCGTTTTCAAGCGCCCACTTGTTGTAGGAGGCTATGTTCTTAACGCGGGACCGCTCGAATTTCTTATAGCGCTTCTCCATCACGCGGGTGAGAGCCACCAGCGACTTGGCGGCGTCCCTGGGGTCGGTTATGACGGAGACCCTGTCCGGCGTCTCTTTGGGGTCGTAGAGGTACGGGATGTCCTCATAAAAGGTCAGCTCCAGGCGCTTGGGGTCAATGAACAGGAATTTTACCTCGTCGGGCTTGTTGCGGAACATAAGTGAAAGTATAAGGGACTGCATGAATACGCTCTTGCCGCTTGCGGTAGCCCCCGCCACCAGCAGGTGGGGCATCCCTTCCAGGTTTGCCGTGGCCACCTTGCCCTCCGCATAGCGCCCGAGGACGAACGTCAGCGGAGAGCGAGCCTCGTTGAAGGCCGGGTCCTCAAGCAACTCACGGAGGCAGACTTTGGTCCGCGTATTATTGGGGATTTCAAAGCCTATCGCGTCCTTACCGGGTATGGGAGCAATAACGCGTATGGCGCCGACCGACTTCATCCTCAGCGCCACATCGTTGGAAAGGGAAACTATGGAGTTGATCTTCACCCCATGTCCGGGTGTGACCTCGTAACGGGTTATGACCGGGCCCGGGTAAACTCCGGACACATGCACGTCTACATTGAAACTCCTGAAAGTGGTTTCCAGCTGCAGACGGGCGCTTCTGATCTCATCGTCGTCGGGACCTATGACGCTCTGCTTCGACGGGGGTTCCAACAGGCCGGTTTCGGGCAGCCTGAAATCCTTGAAATACGGGTCGGTTGGCTTCTGCGTACCGGAAGCGGGTTTTTCCGCCGCCCCCGCCGCGGGTTTCGCGGTTTTTGCCGGGGCCCGGGCGGAGGCCGCCGGGGTTTCCTGCCGGACGCGCACAACCCACGGCTCCAGCGGTTCGGTTATGGGCTTCGCGTCGTAGACCGGACCTTCGGCCTGCTCCTTTTCAGAAATTATCTTCAGCCTGGCGTTTAGTTCGCGGCGGGCCGAGAACCAGCTGCGGCAATCGTCTATGACGGCGGAGGAAACCTCTTTGAGCACCTTTTTCCAGGAAATTTTAAACAGCAGCTGTATGCCGGCGAAGAATATCACCGCCGAGAACAGTCCGGCGCCTACCCCGCCGATCATCGTATACAACACCTCGTCTACGAGGTGTCCCAGTGAGCCGCCGGCCGGTTTCCACGGCCCGAAATGCGTGTTGAGTCGTTCTACGACGGCTGAGAGAGATACCAGTATCATAAGTGTTCCCGTTGCAAGCGTCAGAACTCCCTTGTGAGGCTTGTTTGCCTTGAGAAGTATGGCCACTAGTCCGTAGAGGAAAACAAACGGGAAGATATAGGCGGTGTTCCCCAGAAATGTTATGAAAGCCCACTTGATGCCGCCGCCCATTTTCCCAGGCGGTCCTGAGCTCAATAAAATCCAGAACAGCCAGATGTTAAAAGCGAAAGCCCCCGTCCAGTAGAGAACGTACGATATGGCGGAGGTTTTTTTCTTTCCCTGGGAGGAGGCTCTGTTTTTTGCAAAATAGCGCATAGCAATAAACGGCAGGTATGGACCGGGGTAGAGGTAGAGTAGAAAAAACTCCGCTGTAAAGCTGTTTGCGACGCACTACGCTAATTCCTGTCGGTTAGAACTACACGGAAGTTAAGTTCCTTCGGGTAGAGGGCGATTTTGCCCTGCGCCGCCAGCCAGCCGAGGGCCAGGTAAAGCGAGGAACTGGAAAGGTGCAGTTTGAATTTAAGGTCCCAGGAAGAGGCATCGCCGCCGGAGGCCTTGAGCAGCTCAAGGAGATTCCCTGCGGTCTGCTCAAGCGTGTCGGTGAATTTGGCCGCGTCCTGCATTACTTTTTCACCTGAAATATGTCGGCGTTGGGCTCTATGGCCTTGCCGTTTTCCTGCATTACTTTTTCAATGACGCAGTTGAATTCGGCTTTTATTTCGTTAAAAACCTTCATGGCTTCTATCACGTAGATCACCTGGCCTTCCTTTACGGCGTCCCCCTCCCGCACGTAGGGCGGGCTGGACGGGCTGGGCGAGCGATAGAAAATACCGGACATAGGGGCCTTAATGGTTTCACCCGCCACGGCTTGCGCCTGCGGCTTTGCGTCTCCGGTTTTAGCGGCATGCGGAAAGGAGGAGGGGGAGAAAACGGGGATCTGGTGCACGGCGTTATTGTGTTTGCGTACCAGTTTTATGTAGGTGCTGTCTTTAGAAAATTCAATAACTTCCAGTTTATTGGAGTTCATAAACCGGTAGAACTTCTGCACCTGCTCAAAAGCTGTTTCCTGTGGTTTGGCGGTTTTCTTCATCGGTAAGCCTCCAGATTAATATTCCGGCCCCCGCGTCGGACGCGGGGGCCGGATTGATTTTATTTCTTTACGGGCTGTGCGGGCTGCTGTAGAAGTACGCGGCGCGACAACCGGAACTTTCCATTGTTTTCTTCCACCACTTTCACTTCTATTTCCTGGCCCATCTTCAGAACGTCTTCTACGCGATTTATACGCCTGATGTCGATTTCTGAAATGTGCAGGAGGCCTTCTTTGCCCGGCAGGATTTCCACAAAGGCGCCGAAGTCCACTATGGATACTACTTTGCCCTTGTAGATCCTGCCCACTTCCACTTCCATGCTGAACATTTCAACCATGGATCTGGCGGCTTCAAGACTGGCCTTGTCGCTGCTGGAGACGAATACCGAACCGTCGTCTTCAACCTCGATGTTGGCGCCGGTGCGCTCAATGATACCGCGTATGTTCTTTCCGCCGGGGCCTATAAAGGCTCCTATCTTGTCTCTCGGTATCTGCAACTTCACTATGCGGGGCGCGAACTCCGAAATGTCAGCGCGCGGGGCAGGCATGGACTTTTCCATCAGATCGAGTATATGGTTGCGGCCGCGGGTGGCCTGCTCAATGGCTTCCTTAAGTATGTTCATCGGGATGCCGGCGGCGAGCTTTACGTCCATCTGGAACGCGGTTATGCCGTCGCGGGTGCCTGCCAGCTTGAAGTCCATATCTCCGAAGTGGTCTTCGAGGCCCGCGATGTCGGACAACACAGCATACTTGTCGCCGTCGGTGATGAGGCCCATGGCTATGCCGGAGCAGGCGGCCTTCATGGGCACGCCGGCATCGAACAGGCTAAGGGACCCGCCGCAGACCGTGGCCATAGACGAGGAACCGTTGGATTCCAGAATATCGGATACGATGCGCAGGGTATAGGGGAACAGCTCTTCCGGGGGGAGCAGCGGCAGCAGGGCGCGCTTGGCGAGATGGCCGTGGCCTATCTCGCGGCGACCGGGGCCCCTGTCGGGCTTAACCTCTCCGGTTGAGAAGCCTGGGAAGTTGTAATGCAGCATGAACCGGTCGTAGGTCTTGCCTTCCAAATCGTCAAGCATCTGCTTGTCGTCGGAGGTGCCGAGCGTGGCGACCACCATGGCCTGGGTCTGACCGCGTGTGAACAGGGCCGAGCCGTGTGTGCGCGGCAGGAAGCCGGGCTGGATGTTTATCTCGCGTATCTCGTCGGTTTTGCGGCCGTCGGTGCGTACGCGCTTTTCGAGAACAATGGCGCGGGACACGGTATGTATGACGTCCTGCACCACTGTCCTGGTCTGGTAAGAGGCGGTGGCGTCCGCCGGATACCTGGCCGCCATTTCTTTTACTATTGAATCCGTAATGGCGTTAAAGGCCGTTTCCATCTCGCGCTTTTCCGGAAAGGAGTTGAGCAGCTTTTCTATTTCGGGCTTCACCCTGGCTTCCACGTCGGCTTTCAGGGCCGTCTTTATTTCAGGAGCGGCCACAACGGTCTTCGGCTTGCCGCAGGCTTCGCGCATCTTGATCTGCAGGCGGCACAGCTTGTCGAGTTCGGGCCTGGCGGCTTCTATAGCGGCTACCAGTTCGGCGTTGGGGATTATATTCCCGCCGCCCTCAACCATAAGGATGCCCTGCTGTGTGCCGGAGATGACGAGCTCCATATCGGAGGCTTCGCGCTCTTCGTAGGTGGGGAACATCACAAACTTGCCGTTCACCCTGCCCAGGCGTACGGCCGCCACGGGCCCGTTGAACGGGATGTCGGAGATCATCAGCGCGGCGGAGGCCGAGTTTATGGCCGGCGCGTCGGCGTCGTTAATGTTGTCGCTGGACATGACTATGCTGGCCACCTGGGTCTCGGTGTTGAAATAGTCAGGGAACAGCGGGCGCACGGAGCGGTCCGTCAGGCGGGAGGCGAGGACTTCCTTTTCGCGGGACTTGCCCTCGCGCTTGAAGAAGCCGCCGGGGATCCTGCCGGCCGCGTAGGTGCGCTCGCGGTAGTCGCAGCTGAGCGGTACGAACGAGGGCGGGGTGTCCTTAGGCTTATTGGCCTGGCCGCAGGCTGAAAGTACCACAGTGCCGCCTATGCGGATGAGCACGGAGCCGCCGGCCTGCCTAGCCAGTTGTCCGGTTTCAAACGAGATAGACTTATCTCCCACCTGTTCTTCCAGGCGGAGCGGTTTGGGATTATTTGTCATTTATTATTTCCTTAAGCCTAACGCTTTGATTACCTTCTTGTATTCTTCCCTGTTGTTGGCTTCAAGGTAGCTAAGAAGGCGTTTGCGCTGTGAGACCAGCTTGGTGAGACCGAGTTGTGAGGCATGGTCCTTCGGGTTGGTTGTATGGTGCTTTGCAAGATACTGGATGCGCTCTGTGACCAGTGCGACCTGCACGGAGGCTGAGCCGGTATCGTTGGGTTTAGCGGAGAACTTCTCCGTAATTTCCCTGGTTTTATTCCTGGTTGTTGGCATTTTTTTTCTCTCTTTGTTGTGATTTCGTCCTTTCATTCATTATATTAACAACCTATGGGGTTAGTCAATGCAGGAACCTCCACAGTTCCGCGGCCATCGGTATCATTTCCACCGCGATAAGCGCGATTATTATGATTTCCAGCCAGTGGCTGCGGCGGGCGTTCACCTCGCCGTGCAGTATCTGGCTTATCTGCGCCAGCGTCTCCATCTTGCGCGAGATGCTTTTGCGCCAGTCGTCAAAGTGAAACTCTAGGGCGGAAGCCTTAAACGCCACGGCCAGGTAGGGGTCTCCCACCGTCTTAAGCGAGTTCTCAACGCGTCCCAGAAATTCGGAAAATTCCATATACTTGCGGCTGGAGTCCTCGGCTATGTCGGCGTATAAGTTCCTGAAGATGTTGGCCACGCTTTCCCGCTTCTGGTCCATGGCATCGTAAAGTTCTTCCAGCTTGCGGCCCAGCATCTCGTCGTAGTAGCGGAACTCGAGCAGGTGGGTCAGGGAAAATTCTATCACGTCGGCCACGTCGCGCTGGCCGTCCGGCTCTATCAGCAGAGCGGAGTTCCAGTCTATTATCGCCAGGTCGGAACTGGAGTATTGTATTGCGCTCTCAACCAGGAAATTGCGGTGGTCGGCTGCCAGATGTTCCTTGTCCTCGGCCAGTATCAGCGCCGCCACGTCCACTTTCTTTATAAATTCCCTGGGGTTCTCCGAGCCGTCCGCTTTCTCTATGATGTAGGTTATGTAGTCCTCATGTATTTCCCATTCGGCTGGGTTGATGACGGCCGGCATGATGCGTTTTTTTAAGACGTCCTTGCGCGAGATTGCCAGCAACTCTATCTCATTGGAGACTTCCAGTCCGGCGGCCGTCTTCACAAGGAGGCCCCACTCCGTGCCCGGCGGGATAGCCAGTTCCAGTGTGACCGAAATGACGCCATAGTTCCAGATGCGGGCGAAAATCCTCACCGGGAACTTCCCCGAAGGCAGGTCCAGTATTTCCTCGCCAAGGTCAACCTTGAGAGGGGAGTCCTTTATGATGATGGCTTTGCGGGTGTCGGTGGGAAAATTGAGCCGCGGCCCCTTGGCGTCCGCGCTCAGCAGCTGCTCGGCGCGGACGAGGGAAATCTCGCCGGCTATGTCGAAAACCCTATGTACCAGTATGTTGCCTTTTTCTATAATCGTGGACATTCTTCAGCTCCGAGTAACTGCTCAGGTTGTTTAGACTGTAGACGTAACTGCTCAGGTAGCCAGTAGTCAGAATTCAGGAGTCAGGAGTCAGAAGTC